>CALLAG010000345.1 GCA_938002705.1 uncultured Saprospiraceae bacterium
TACATTCTCTGATAAACTCGGCACCATAGTCAGAGCTAAGGCAATGACAGGACAGCTCGAAAGCATATCAAAACAACTCTACAGTCAGAAGACAGCTTTCCGAGAATCAAATTTCGAGTTGCTATACTATACTTGCCGTCAACAGATTAATCGTAGAAGCATACTGCTCTTCTTTACGAATTTTGAGCAGATGGTAGACCTCGACAGAAGTCTCCCCTACATCACTCGTATGGGTAAGAAGCATCTTATCGTCGTTATCTTATTTATAAATACTGAGATCGTCACCGCTTCAGAAGCGGAATGTCTTACCAAGTCTGATATCTACAAAAAAACATTTGCAGAAAAAGCTCTCGCCGAAAAAATGAAAATCGCTCGTACTCTTAATATCCACGGCATTCAGACGATACTGACAAGACCTGAAGATCTATCTATCAATGTCATCAACAAATATCTCGAGATTAAGAATAAGCGGATGTCTTAGTTGACTTTCTTGTATAATATATATTTTAGTAGTAGTGAAAAATGTAATCAGAAATATTGCCGCCGTCTTGTTGGCCATAGTTGTAGCATATTTGATCAAATCGGTTATTATAATTATTGGACATTCGATAGTACCCGTACCTAAAGGAATGGATACGAATAACTTTGAAAGTATCAAAAATAATTTTCATCTATTTAAAACAAAACATTTCATTTTTCCAATGTTAGCTCACGCAGTTGGAACTTTTATTTCTGCTTACATAGTTTCTCATTTTGCTGCAAATCACAAGTTTAAATTTGCTTTGGGGATCGGTATACTTTATATGATCGCAAGCTTACTACTAACTATAAAGCTTGGACATTTTCAATGGATTGGAATCATTGAACTTGGATTATATATCCCAATGAGTTGGTTAGCATTTAATGCTTGGACAAGAATCAACAATAGATGAAAAAAATTAGTACATATTTAAATGCAATCTATTTGGGCAGTAAACAGAAATCTATATTCGATATACGACCAGAGGTCGTAACGTACATAACATAATCCACTGCTAAAATGTCAATCCTAAACCTACACCTGTGCCGCTACTGACTATAGTTATGGTACTGCTTGATTTCTTCTGATATGGAATAACTCCTATGGATTCGTCGGCATAGAAATCTACTACTTTTTTCATTTTTTTTATTCCACTTGTATGAATGGGTACTGATATAGCTATTATTGCGACTGCTAGAAGCGGTCTTCTCTCATTAATCTGTTTTCCAGTTATTAAATTAACAACTTCCAAAGCTATAAGTACCCCACCTACTGATGAAATAACTCTGGCTGTGGCAAAGTTCTTATTGGCATTTTTAAAGTTTGAGAGAGCGGTAGGATTTTCAGCTAAGGATTTCTCAACCTGAGATTTAGTAATCTGATTATTATTCAAATAATAATTAGTACCTGAAAGAAGCTTAGCCTTAAACTTAAATTCATTCTTCTGCCCACTTGCTATTGTCAAAGCAAATGCTGTTAATAGAATCGTTACAATTAATTTCATAATGCTTAATCCATATTTATTTTCAGAAAACTATTTTAAAACACAAGGGCTAAGACAACACCTACAGACTATCAGAAATCTCCTCAGTCTCTGTAGTCTCTAACAAGGTAGCAAGTAACTCTTCTCCTCCCTCTTTGAACTCTAACCAGAAGCTATTGACCTTGAGTGAGTCCGTCATCATAACGATCTGAGAATTAATCAAATCAAGAAGTGATAGGAAAGTCACAATACAGTGCATTCTATTTTCGAGACCATAGAATACTTCTTCAAATGAGATTCTTTCTTTGACCTTAATACGTTCTATAATATACTGTCGTTGTTCTGGTATGGTATATGGATACTTGATGATCTGATAAGAGAATTGCTCCTTAGCATATCGGTATTTTTCTAAGACCGTCTTGAATGTCTTGAATAACTTGTAAGTATCTAATGATTCTAACTCGACATCTATCAGAGCCGTCTCTGATATTTTCTTCCTTTCTGTTTTGGCGTAAGCTCTATCGAGTTTGAATTGTCTTTCTTCGGCCATATTCTCAAGAGTCGCAAGCACTTCCTTATATCGCTTATACTCTAATAATCTCGCGACTAGCTCCTCTCTTGGATCTATTTCGTTACCATCCTCATCTATCTCCTTGCGAGGTATAAGCATCTTAGCTTTGATTCTCATCAGTGTAGCTGCTACCAGGATAAACTCTGAGGCCACATCAATATTTAATCGTTCTAGCTCCTGGATATAGTGCAAGAAGTCTTGAGTGATCTTGGCTATAGGGATATTATCGATATCTAACTCATCTCTCTCGATAAAGTATAGCAATAGGTCAAAGGGACCTTCAAAATGCTGAATTTTAACAGTATAAGAGTTCATTATTGAGAGAATGTTTGTGAATATTAAATCAAAGGCTAATATCTTAATTACTATCAAGACTTCTATAGATTCTTAATTGCAATTACATTAGTTTTATCCACATTATGCAATCAGGTCGTTTATATCTTATTCCCATAGAAATCACAGATGATGGTATGTCTGCCATTCCTGCCTATAATATCTCGATAATTCATAATATCAAGCATTATATTGTAGAGAGAGCACGTACCGCAAGAAGATTTATAAGTAGGACCAATCCACCTCATCCTATATCAGATATAGAATTCATAGAGATAGATGAGTCAGGAGACAGCATCAGACAGTGTATGACTTGGCTAAAGCAAGGCCATAACGTAGGTGTTATGAGTGAGTCTGGTATGCCAGGCATAGCAGATCCAGGACAGAGAGTCGTCGATGCAGCTCACGAGGCTAACATCCACATTATACCCCTCGTAGGCCCTAACTCTATCATGCTTGCCCTTAGTGCAAGCGGCATGAGTGGTCAGAATTTTGCATTTAATGGTTATCTGCCTATCAAGGAAAATGAACTCAAGTCAGAGCTAAAGCATCTCGAATCTCAAGTGCTCAAACGCAAGCAAACCCAGATATGTATAGAAACGCCTTATAGAAATGATAGACTCCTGAAAAATATCCTAGACCAGCTAAATCAGAACATCAAACTATGTATCGCAAGAGACATCACTGGCAAAGAGGAAATGATTAAAACGCAGACCATTGCGCAGTGGAAGAAAGAAAATATAGTTATTGGGAAATGGCCTACTATATTTTTATTGGGGTTCTGAGTTTAACCTTTAGCTACATTCAATTTTATATTCTAATTATAAGTTTTCGAATATCTTTTTCATTTCCTGAATAAAACTGTCCTGAAACCCTATCAGTTCCATTGAGTACATATTCAAATTCATAATTAGTATTTTGTATTAAATACGTCGTCGTTCTATATACAATAAGGCCATTCTCTTGAAAGGGTTCAAGGCGTTCTTTCGGGTATTTCCCATCTTCGAATGAAATCTCGCCTTTAGAAAAAGCTCGCTTTTCATAAGCCAAAGGATTGCGATTTGTTATGTATAATGCTACCCCATTATCAAGATTGTTAATATCGTCCCAGATTTCAACAACAACTAACCTACTTTGATAAGTATATACATCTCCTTGCGTATTAAACTTCTCTTCAAAATCTGCCAAACTACCTAATGTAGAAATATAAGTGTGACCTTCCTCTTGCCATTCAAATAACTTGGCTGAAATACTATACATACCATTAGCATCTGTCTCACTAGAAGCAAGGAATGAACTAGTTTGACGTAAAGTAGGTTCAGCCCCTGGATAACAACAATTAGGAACTAACTTCGGAACGCTTCTATGAAACATAGATACATATGTATTGGCAGCTGGTTTAAAATTACTCTCCACCTCAGAATCTATATCTAACATTACTCCTTCTACCTCATAATAGCTAAATATAGTACCAGTCATAGTCCTATTTGATCCATCATTAAGACATGATGATAAAACTAATACGAGCATAATAAGCATGATAAAATTCTTCATAATGTTTATTTTAATAAAATAATAGAACTTATTTATCTATCAAATATCATCACTTTGTGATAGCTAATAAGACTATTTAGACTAACAGAATACCTACATCAGGTACAATCGGTGTTTGGATTTAAATAAGTAGTTACTTTTTACCTAATTTAGGGATTATTGAAAAATAAATCTCCAAAATGGAATTAAACTACATTCTATCTACCGAGCATCCCGACAAAAAACCAGTAGAGATAATTATGTCAATACTAGACATAAGTAAAAGCGGGGCCTATAAGAAACTGAATGGTGACTCTAAGTTTAGCTTAGACGAGATCGTTAGAATATTTACTGAGATGGATATTTCATTTGACCGGTACTTTCTATCTAATGAAAGTCAATTCAAAAGTTATTCATTCTCCACAGACACCATAAAGTATAAGCCCAGATCTTACAGTGAATTCTGGTATCAAATCAATCACAACTTGGAAAAACTTGTGGAGGACCCTAACGCTACTGCCATATACTTGTCTAATGAGATTCCATTTTTTTATTATCTACAGTTTCCAAAATTATTAGCGTTTAAGCTATTCGTATGGGATAAGACGAACTGGAATATATCTCCTGAAAACGAATCGTTCTCATTTAAGATAATTGACAATATTCCGAAGCTAAATGAAATAACTCAGAGCGTATTGGATGTATATCTATCTTATCCAAGTATTGAACTTTGGAATCCTGATATGCTCAGGCTGACTATGATGCAACTTTCTTATTATACAAGAGCAGGTGTATTTCAATCAGCTGAAATTATAAGAGAGATAATATCTGATATGGATAAAATGTTGGTCTTTATGAAGAGGAATTGCGATAGCGGTAAGAAGTCCTTCTTTGGAAAGTCAGACAGTATCAATGACGTTGAAATATATTTAAATGAGTTAGTTTCAAATTCTGAAATGATACTTATTCGAAGCGATAATCGTGCTGCACTTTATAATAAATATGACACACCAAACTACCTCCTTTCTGAAGACACTAGAGTATGTGATCATATTGCGGCTTGGTTAGAAAAAATTATCGGTAAGTCCACACTAATCAGCACAAGAGGAAAACGTGACAGAGATATGTTTTTTAAAAATGCATTTGAAGATTTAGATATTTTCTTAGAAAGGACAGAAGGAATGATCAAAACATATTTCTAATAAAATCCACTTGTAAGGTTCTCCATTAATTAAGAAGGATAAAATCAACTATCTCTTACTTCATCATACTGCTTGTCTAATGATACTACAGGACAAGGAAATCCATCTAAAACAAAAAGCCCTGGCTTTCGCCAGAGCTTTCTTAAATTTATAATATCTAATTACTAATCTATAAGTATCATATGCTTAGTGGCTGAGTAGTCACCACTATTTAATTGGTAGTAGATTAACCCTGTTGCATCGATGTCAGATCTATTGATCATTACTTCATTATATCCTGCAGAATACTGCCCTGATATATTCTGTAGTAATCTGCCGTTGACATCATAGAGATTGATATCTGCAGCGCCTCCTTCACTTAGTACGAATCCTATGACTGTACTCTTAGAGAATGGATTAGGCTGATTCTGAAGAAGCTCTGAGGATACTATCTCCGATCCAAAATCGATATTCAAATCTGCTACTTGTAATGCATTTCCTATGTAAGCTTCATTACTAATATTCTGTGAAGATGTACTTATCATATCTGAAAGCTTACCTGAAGCCTGTGCTTTGAATGTCAATTCCATAATATCTTCAGAAACTGAGGTCGTCATATCATTATAACTGATTCTTATTTCATTGCCATTTACACTATAATGCTCTTCTGATATCAATGCACTCTCCACATTGACGAGTGACAATCCTTCATAACTTAATGCCATCTGGAATCCTTTTATTCCCTCTCTATTAGTCTGCACCTTTACTACTACGGTTTGATCATAGTCGACGTATTGATCTTTGATTGTAAAGTCAACCATACTACTGGACCTCTTATCGACTTCATTCTGAGTCAGTGAAGTAGTTGCACTACCATTAACGTCACCTACCTTAAGAGCCGTAAAGTCTTGATTGATCATATTAGAAAGTATGACATTGATCATATTGTCAGTATCATATTGCCATGGATTAGTCATAGACAGTTGTGCACTATTAGTGATGTATCTCCAGCTATCACTGTTAGGCAATACATCATTGACACCTAATATGAGTTTTCTTAATTCTATAAGATCTATCGCCGTAATATTTCTATCATCATTAACATCAGCAGCGATCATCTGTGTAGGCTCATCGAATCTTGACTGACCTAATATATGTCTCTGGATTAATACGATATCAAGTGTACTTACACCATTAAGGTAGTCGTCATTACTCGCCACTGCAGTCAGCATATAGTCTAAGTTAAGTGGTGCATTAGTGAATGCATACTCACCATTACTATCTGTTATCTCATGTCTCGGATATCCTGGCATAGAAGCATCAAGCTGTGTCGTGACATTAGCCATAGGTAGTCCATCTTGATTGACTATTCTACCAGCTACAACTCCTCCTCCATCATTATCTATAACGCGTAAGTTGACATTACAGAAGTCTATATTATTGCACCCATCCCATACATACACGGGCACTGTCACAAATCCATCATCATCAAGATCTGCTTCTGTAAATACCTTACCTGATGATCTCAATGCTGGTTCCCACTTATGGACATCACCACCGTAATCATCTAATTTCTCATAGTCTCCATTAGTGACATCATAGAACCAGAAAGTACCGTCATACCACATCAAGTCGTTATTACTATCATACTCCATGTCGTCTCTACTTGGTGGTAATACATCTGTAAATGTATATATCAGATTATCACTCGATGTACAATTATCAAAACTGCCTACATTGAAGTCTACAGCCCATAATTCCACCTCACCATTCTGCATTAATGCCGTACTTAGATTTAGACAATATGGTGTTGGTGCTTTGAGGTCTGTGATCTGGAAGTATCTCGTTATAGAGAACTTGTTACCACAACCATCATTAGCTCTCCATACGACTCTATGATATTTCTTACTGCCTTCTATTCCGTCTGGCAATACGATGTCTATAGCTTCTCCACTTGTACTCTTAGGTACGTAGAATGGGTTAGGCTCTCCATCAACGATACGTGACTCTGTGGATCCGTAATGATAATCTAATATCCAATCACTGTCTATATCTACATCTATATCCCATGATATCCATTCGCTACCACATTCTCCGTTATCTGTACCTGTAGCACTTAAGACTACTCCTTTGCTTAAGCAATCTGCTCCTACAGGATACTGGAGACTATCGGCAGCAGTGACTACTGGATCTTCTCTGTCTACTAATGATATAACTTGCGTATGATCATATCTCCCACCAGCATTAGGCGTCTGAGGATTATAAGTACACCAGTCGATGATACTCCAGTGATTTAATATCTGCATACATGCCCCCGTCTCATACCTGAATGTATCTGTCTCCACATTGACCCCGATCAGCGTACATGATGTCTCATCAAAGGTAGGCTCTCCTGTCTCGTAGTCATCACAATCGACTGTTAAGTCACGTGGAAATACTATAGTACTGGGATCGAATACATCACCTGATTCTATAACAAACCACTGCTCGCATATTGTTGTTCCGTTATCTCTGAACTGTCTTCTTATAGCACCATAGCCACAACCCTGAGAGTACTCAGGTACCATATCAGGCAAGCCATCACCATCTACATCATAGAGTGGAGGCGTATTAGCAGGCTTATCTCTTGGTGTTGTATTATTTCTTATTTCTTGGGGATCAGCTATAAAATCATAATCTCCACAAGCGCTTATTCCTTCTGGGAGTCCAGTCAGTGTGAAGTCATTAATATCCATATCACATTGTAGGATCATCGGTTGTGGACAGAATATAGCAGGCCCAGACTTATCTTCTAATCGTACAGAAGACCATGTCTTACTTTCGTTACCAAACAAATCCAGCACTCTTAACTCCACATCGATATTGACAAATAATTGTCCATCCAGATCATCACAGCAGAACTTGACGAAATCTCCCCAGATTGTATCTTCAGGAAAACAATAGCTATCTACTCTTCTTACTTGTAATGTTACATCAGTACATCCATCATAACTACCGTTATCAAAATTAGCCGCAAATATCTTAGACACACCGTTATCTGTAGAGAATGGGTCGCCTACATTCGTAAGACTTGTTACGATATATTCCTTAGAGATGGATACTGGTGGTGTATAATCTTGAACTTCTACTCTTACAGTAGCAGTCGTAGAGTTATTACAACAATCTTGTGCTACGTATCTGAAAGTATGTATTCCTACAGGTACATTATTAGCTGTAAATCCCGTAGAAGCATTGCCTATGATGGAGATATTAGCAGAGCTACTACTATTAATCACTCTATAACTTATGATATTATCACATGCATCAAATAAGTGTTCTGGTGCTGGAAAAATAATGTTAGCTGTACAGTCCCAGGGGTCTACACTTGCATGTATATCATCCACTGTAATTGTAGGCCCTTGGCCATCTACAATCTTTATTACTTGCTCATAGGTGATATACTCTCCAGTACACCAGTCTAATATCGTCCATGTTCTCACCGTCTTAGTATTACCTGAGCATCCTGGAGCACATACATCTACACCTACATCTGTATAACCAGTGAGGATATTACATACTGTATTATTGATCGCTTGTGCATGAGGACCTACAGGGCTTCTACCTTTGATATAGTAATGAGGAAATGCATACCATGTCCCTTCGTTATTCTCCACTACGAGATCTATATCTAACTCATCTGGATCTATATTATTATCGTCTGTGTCTTGATCAAGTGTCGCAGGATCATCAAAAAAAGCTGCGATACTCAATGGATCATTACTTACACCACAACTCGGTATCTCTACCGTCTTCTTAGGTAGGAATAATCTATTCTCTATCTTATCTGGAACAGGTCCTGATGCTGTATTAGTAAATGGTGCCGTTATAGCATTATCTATTCTTAGGGGTTCTATGAAGTATTCTTTAGTACATGCTGCAAGAGGGATATTAGATCCATTAATTGAGAATGTTCTTTTGAGAATAGATCCTTGACAATCTGGTAAGGCAGTAATCTGATCGCTATACCCGATATTGATATTAGTATTGTTACAATTATCAGTGACGCTGCCATCCAGTAAGTCTTCCGTCTCAGTGATGATGATATCATTGACCAATGGGCCATAGTAATTATCTTGTATGATCGGAATCTCGTAGCAAGCTAATATACATTCTGGATCATAGCCTCCAGCACCATTTCCACCTTCTGGACAATCACATACTATAGCAGGAGGTATCTTATCTTCTAACAGTATAAGACCCCAGCAATAGTTACCGTTACCCTGGTATCTTACCTCGAAGTCTAATGTGAGATTAATATAAGCGCTAAGATCATCGCCGCCCATAGTAGGTCCATTAATATCACCCTCTACGATAGCTGATCCATTAAAGAATATAGAATATGTATACATACCACCCATCAGATCAGCATCACTGCCTTCTAAGAATGCATCTACACCGATGTCTATACCACAGGTATTATTGACACTGACATTAATCTGGTCATTACAAGCTAAGGATTGGGTATGTCCTTGATACGCAGTGAACAGCACTGCGACAAACAAAAAGTGTTGAACTATTTGTTTCATGAGATTGAGTTTATATAAGATTATAAGTAGAGATTTTATGCGTTTTTAGAAATTTCGTCTTTTTCTAAAATAGAGCTCTACTATTAAAAAGCTTTAAATCGTATGAAATACAATTAGCGTTTCTTGATTCTTTTATCAAAATAGAGCTAAAGGCTTTCTTTTGTACATTATTTCGTCAATTGGCTAAGATAATAAACAACCATCTATATATTGCAATATTATAAGGCTAAAAGCCTGATCTATCTACCTGCAGACCAATAGGAGGGCAAGAAGTTAAGTAAATGATAGTCAAATAATTAGAACTTATAATATGTTAAATTTTAGTGCTTAAGTACCCATCATTATGAATAACACGCTTATACAAGACGATATCATCGCCATATCTACTCCCTCAGGGTCTGGAGCTATAGGTATAATACGTCTGTCAGGACCACATTGTGTCGAGATAGTAGATAAATTTTTCTTCGGATCAAAGCTCATTAATGCTGAAGGCAACTCCGTCCATTATGGAAAATTAAAAGACACTAAAGGCTCTATTCTCGACGAATGTCTGGCTACAGTATTCCGTGCTCCCAGAAGCTATACGAAGGAAAATGTCGTAGAATTATCCTGCCACGGATCGCCCTATATTCTGAAATCTATAATGGAGCTATTCTTAAGTCAAGGCGTAAGGATGGCTAAGGCGGGAGAATTTACAATGCGAGCTTTTCTTAATGGCCAGATGGATCTTGTCCAAGCCGAAGCTGTAGCAGATCTTATCGCTTCAGAAACTCGTAGCCAACATGATATCGCTATACATCAGATGAGAGGTGGATTCTCTAAGACGATAGAAGACTTACGTGAGCAGCTCATACACTTTGCGAGTATGCTCGAATTAGAAAATGACTTCGGAGAAGAGGATGTAGAGTTTGCCGATAAGGATCAACTCAAAGCTTTAGCCGATAAGGCACTCAAGCAAATCAACGTGCTCATAGAATCATTCTCATACGGTAATGCCCTCAAGCAAGGCATACCAGTTACAATTATTGGTAGACCCAATGTTGGGAAGTCTACCCTACTCAATACCTTACTACAAGAAGACAAAGCCATCATCAGTAATATACCTGGTACGACACGTGACGTCATAGAAGACACAATTAATATCAATGGTATACTTTTCAGATTCGTAGATACAGCAGGACTGCGAGAGACAGATGATGAGATAGAATCCATAGGCATCACAAAAACGTATCAGAAAATAGATGACGCCAAAATCATCCTCTACATGGATGAGCTATCAGAAGATCACACCGCCATAGTAGAGCGATACAAATCCCTCAATCTACCCGATAGACCGTACAAAGTCATATTACTGTCCAAAGCGGACACCTTCCACACCTGCCATATGTACGACGTAGAAGAAGCCGTCAGTACACAACTCAATAGAGCGAAAACAATATCCATATCATCAACTAACGGCAAGGGTATAGATGATATAAAAAAAGCTATAGTAGCTTATGCACAGAATATGAAATCCAATGCCTCCGATGTCGTCGTCACGAACCTAAGACATTATGAAGCTCTACAGAATATCAATACTTCTTTGTCTAAGGTCAGTGAGGGTATCGAAGCTGGCATCAGTTCAGATTTTATTGCCATGGATATCCGACATGCACTGCACTACATAGGTGAGATATCTGGGACCGTAAGTACTGATGATTTGTTAGAGAATATATTTCGGAATTTTTGTATCGGTAAGTAGGGGGATTACAATATTGACTTACTAAAGCCTTCAATTCTTAATGAATTTCTCCATATTTACAAGAAATCTGGTTAAAGAAAAATAATTAAACATAGTAATGACAGCGGTAGTAGGCGTCTTAAACAAACATGCAGTAGCAATTGCTGCTGATAGTGCAGTTACAATTGGCAACTCAAATGGAAAAAAGATATTTAATAAAGCAAATAAGGTTTTCACTTTATCT
>CALLAG010000346.1 GCA_938002705.1 uncultured Saprospiraceae bacterium
CTCATCACTGATATCAGGATCTACTATAAATGTAGGAC
The DNA here is from genome assembly GCA_938002705.1 of uncultured Saprospiraceae bacterium. Classification (GTDB taxonomy): domain Bacteria; phylum Bacteroidota; class Bacteroidia; order Chitinophagales; family Saprospiraceae; genus RFSX01. Next base: position 39 of record CALLAG010000346.1, read on the forward strand.
TCACAACTCTGATATCACTGAATGTTACTGACCTATAATTCTGAGACAGATTAGCGACAAACTGTAAGCTCTTACTCTTCCTATAGCTAAATCCTAATCCCAATAGTGCAAACTTTCTCGAAAGAGAATTATCATCTGACAGGCTACTATTAGCGATAGGATTACCTGCATTATCGAATACAACTTGATTATAATCTCCGATCGCCTCCGTTTTTATATACTCAAATCTTGCACCTGGAATCAAGGACACCTTATCATTGAGATAGAATATATTCTCTACAAAAGCGGATACATTGAGATTGGGAAATCGGAAATTAGACTGATTAGGGTAATCTGAGAATTGCTCATCATACAATCTAAAGTCTGCATCCGATCCTGTCGATCCCGCTCCTTGTATAGATCCATTATCAGATTTGTAATATTTAGAACCTATGAGAAATACAGATTTCTTATCTGCGATCTTATAATGACTTAAGTACTTAACTTCTGCACCATAATTATTAAAATCCCCGATGATAAGATCTCTCGGCGATATATAATTACCGTCACTATCTTGCTCGTCGATAGCTGTGATAGGATTCTGGTTAAGATCAATGGGATTGCCTCTATACCCTACAGACTTTCTGGATGCGTCTAATGCAAAAACATTAAGTGTCAGCAATCCTGCTCTTCCGACCTTATGACTCAGGGTCATATTATAGAGATCCCAATCCACATCAAACCAGTTTCTCTCGCGAGTACTCGACTGAGGATTAGTCTCAAACTGCTGATCTGTCAATCCTCCCGCTTGCTGAGCTAAGTAATTATAATGTGTGTATTCTAATGTAATCTCAGTTGACTTATTGAATTTGTAACCTATAGATATGAAGCTGTTATGAGCATCGTAATCAGAAAAATCTCTAAAGCCATTACCTGTTTTGTAGTTATAAAAAGCATTGATAGAAAACTTACCCTTATTGACACCGATATAATTAAAACTACTGAAAGCTCCGAAGGAACCTACTGTCTGATTAGATATAATCTGAATGTCCTTGTAAGATGGAATCTTGCGAGTTCTGAAATCTATCAATCCTCCAAACTGTGTTCCATATTGCAGAGAACTTGCACCTCTGATAATTCTTACTTCTGATAATGATTCTGTGGGTGGCGTGTAATAGTTCTCAGGGTATCCGAGTACATCAGCGCTTATATCATAACCGTTCTGTCGTGTATTAAAGTTAGATGTTCTATTAGGATCGAGTCCTCTACCGCCGAGATTCAGTTGTAATCCTCCGTCACTGCCCTCGTATATATTAAGCCCAGAGACCTGAGCGAATACTTGTCTTCCGTTATTCTGTGCCAGATTTCCCCTGACAAGATCTAATATGACGACTTCGGATTTCTTGCCTGCATATATGGACGTACCTTCTATATCATTGAGCTGCCTTGTGGCAAATAATTCTTCTTTGGCGGAGGTGATATCTATGGCATCGAGACTATAATTCCACTCTGACATCTCGAATGTATAATCAAGATTACTATAAATCAATAAAGTGTCAGTGTAAGGCTCAAGACCTATAGAGAATAAAGTAAAATAATGATCCCCAGAACTCAGGTTATCTATGACAAAATCACCTTCCGCATTACTATAGTAAGTCACTCCAGATTGATAGTGATAGATCTCTACATCCGGGATGGATGATAGATCCTCAGATAAGACGACATGCCCGCTCAGGCTATACTGTGACTGCGCTTCCGCGAATAAAAAAGAAAGTAAAATGGACAATATGACGGTTCCTGATCTAATCATACAATGGTATAATATGGTTCTGACAAAGCTCTCTATAAGTGACACTTAATAGATCTACATCAGGATCGATGTAGGCTTGATTTTGGCGACCATTTAGGGCAGCGTAGCTTTCTACATATATCTCTATATTCTTATGCCCTTGAGCAGAAAAGTGCTTACTGAGATTCTGAGCATACTCTAATATGAAATCTGGTTGTGTAGACATTTGTTTCTGCTGCAAAGGTGTCAAAAAATCATCATTCTGAACATAGAATCGCTTCTGAGATTCTCCATCGACTATTTTAAAATTAGCATAGCCTGTCTTCTCCATAAGCATCACTCGCCATGAGTATCTGTATCCCTGTTCTGTCCAGTAGACATTATCAGTAAGGACAGTATTTCTGAGAGGAAATAACAATTGGAAAATCATGAAGCTGCTAAGTATTATCTTATGGACCATCGGGATACTGCTGTGCTCTAAGCTCATTCCATTATGAAATGTACTTTTATTAACTGGTAATTTATTTATAATAAAATCCATAAATCGCTCATGGAATTGTGGACTGAAAAATATCATCGTACCAGCAATCATTATGTACGGAAACATACCTATAGGAAACAACACTCTCGTCAATACATGAAACAGTAAGACCAATATAAAAGCAAATACCCGAGTCCGATTCCACAACAAAAGAAAGACAATCAACAGATCATAGATAGCCCCACCCCAACTAAATAAATAATGCACCCACTTCTCATGCATCAGCGATCCTAAGAGTGGCACATCAAACTTAGTGGGTAACCATATGGTCAAGGGCATAGCTCTATACATCCAGTCATAATTCAACTTGGCCAATCCAGCATAGATATATACAATGGCCAGCATCAGCTTCAATATATCTACTGTCCATTGTGGTATGTACTCAGATCTCAGCGTATCATCTTTATAGGCATCTACAGAATAATTAGCATGTGCAGGAAGCCATATGAGTATAAAGCTGACAACTGTAATGAAGTAATAGTGATTAAGATAAGTTGTCTTATCTAATAATTCTATAAATGTAAAACTCAGAAAAAATACAAGAATCGATAACCGATATTTCCATCCAAGAGCAACACAGATTGATGCTACAAAGCAAATAATAAAAACAAGATAAGTCCACTTCCCTGGTACATTGATAAATTCGAATCCCGAATAATGGAAGTGCATCTTGGGTAATAAATATAACTCTTCTATCCAGCCATTATACCAGAATCGGACTAAGCTGATGGCCATGATTACCCCAAATAAAACACGAAAGACCGCCAATGAGGCAGCCTTTGTTTTTCTATGTATATAGCTATTATAAAGCATGTGTATCAATCACCATCTGCATCTACATAGTCCACTTGTATATTGAGAGATTGCATCATGTCTACCTTGAGCAGTACGATGACTTTCTGTAGTTCGTCATAAGTACTGAGCATCTTGTTGTTATCCGTGATAACTTGCTCCTGCAGATTATCTGACAGAAGATCAGCGGCTGCAGTAGCAATTGTCCATTGGTCTAAAATCTGATCAGCGATATCTGTTGTATTATTTTGTTCTTGCATGTATATTAAGTACGACTCCAGACTCTCGCCTTGACCATTACCATCAAAGCTTTTACCTACAAAAAAGTCTTGTACAGCACCAAATGCTTCTAAGAATAAAGTCTTAGAATATATCTTAGAATATGGGGCTTCTACTGCCGCGGAGATGGGATTACCAGAGAATACGCCAGCAGGAATTCCAATCTTGCCTGCACGCAAGAACTTCTCATAATAGAAAAGAAAATCATTGACCATCTTATCTACTGCCGCTGTACCTGAAGCCCCACTATTATTGATAAATGTCGCTCTATAATTGGTCTTCCAATCTACTAATACCAGCTCTGACAAGTTGTACATTCTCGTGACAAGGTCATCAAGGTAAGTGACCGTATTATCATCAGCAAAAGTAGAAATCACTTCTGCATTATTCTCACCCATGCCGTATAACAGATAATCTAATGCAGGAAAACCTTGAGCATCATAATTAGAAGGTAACTCTAAGTTATAGTTCTGAGAAGCTATGTTTTTATCTATGGTTGCAACATCTGTAGGATAGATATTTGTATAGTTTCTCAGTCTGATTTCTTCTGCCTTTCCTATATCAAACATTGATACATGCTGCCACGCTAAGTAGGCATTTACATAACTTTCTCTCAGTTGCTCTAAGTGCATATCACTTCGTTCAGCGATGAATGCATCCTTATCAGAGGCCATACGAGCTACTGAAGTATTGTAAGATTCTAATGCCGGAATGATAATCATGTCTGCCCAATCCGTTAGCATATCTTGCCTATCAAATCTGTCTGTGATTATCTCTATAGGTTCTTCAGTATCTCCACAAGACACGAATACTATCAGCCCTAAAGAAAGGAGTAATATTATTGAAGTAATTGATTTCATATACTAATTAAATTATTGAGCCGCTTGAGCTACTGTGAAACTAAATTTAGAAGCAATAGTTTCTGACATCTCATCTAATGTTGTAGGATCGACATCCCAGAATCCATTACCCTCCGTAAGCGTCGCAATGAATCCATCGACTTCCGCCTTAGAGAAGTAAGAGTCAGCGCTATCTGCTTTTCTTGTAAATTGTAGACTATATATAAATCCAAAACCTTCTGAAAGATCATGGAAGGCACCACCAAAGTCTGAGTTAGACAATGCTAGTTTACCTTGCTGTAGATAGTACACTGCTCTTATAGCTATAACCTCTGACAGCTTCTCTCTGATGATCTGCGCTTGCTGATCTCTCACATCATAGTCTCCAGCAACTATCGCTGCTCTACCTAACTTATAAGCCTCATATATATCCTGCGCTATACCTTCGAAGTCAGAATCATTATTGACTCTTGCGAGATACTTATTAAGAAACTCATCTTCTCCTAGTGTCGCTAAAGGGTTAGTGGCATCCGTAGAAAATCCAAACAGATATCCATAAGCCTCATCCCACTTATGTTCCATAACCGTGTAAGCATTACTACCGTCTGTGATACCATTATCATTATCAGTTCTGTTAGTCCCAGCATCGAGCACATCGGGACTTAGATAATTATTGCATATCTGATCTACCATCAGAGCACCTATGAGAGACTTAGCTACAGCTTGGTTGTATTCTAATCCTCCAGCATTGACATATCTTACAGATGTGCCGTCAGCTATCTGTCCTGCGACACCAGCGGTAGCCAGTTCGTTTTCATTAGGGAATACTTCAGTGACTTGATTGGTTATCCATGATTGTATCTCAGCTTTGATAGCGGCAGACTCTGTTGTATTACTTGAGAAGAAATCTTGCGAAGCTGCGACTTTAGATTTGATACTTTTTGTAGATGCATTATAATCAGGATTAGTGAAAGGATCAGCGTCTCCCCCAGTAGCCGTTTCATTAGAATATAATTCTAATAACAAAGATTCTGAGCTATTAAAATCCAACATGCCATCTATTAGTTCTGTCGCCATTCCTATACGGGTAGTCTGTCCAGAAAACGACACTGTATAGACACCATCTCTATCAAAACTATAAGTGGTAGGAGTCTCGATATTCGTATTAATATCCAGCTCATCACTGCAAGAAACCATCAAAATGGTACAAAAAAGGGCCAAAAAGCCAAATTTCGTTCTAATCATCATCACTTATTCTTATTTAGATTAAATACAATTAAGCTCAAATATAGATAAAGAAATGAAAGTGCAAAGCGAGGGAAGGGAGTTTTTTTTGGTAGATCTTGGGTGGTCTGCATTTGGCGACAAATTAGGGTCAGTGGCTTAAGAGAATCCTGCTTTTCGTACTTATTAAATCACTTCTTAATTCCAAAAAACAATTTTAGCTTACACAATTGCATTTAAAAATTGACAGTGATAACATTACTGGTTATTCTCTACATCTCATTAGTAGTTGGACTGATCAAGATTTGATAATTGGTATGCCTCTCCCATCGTCCAGCATGATTTGACAAGGATCGACTTCATGCGTTGGTAGTCTTTATACAGCGAGCCATCTTCAGCTAGTACTTACTATCTATAAATTAAATCTTATTTAATTTCTCTTATAGTTCTAAACTGAATATATTGTCAGTATAATAGATAACAAATCAACTTCCTATGGACTACAAAACAAAAATCAAGCACGCAGAACGTGTAGCTGAAGATCTACAAAATATGGTAAGTATAGACCAGATTAAATCTGATCTAAAATCTAAAGACCTCTACGATAGCGATATAGATAATATCTTTGTAAGTGCAAGGAATATAATCGGAGAAAAATATCATCCAAAAATTAAAGAATACTTATTAGCCGGTAAGCCTATACACGGTGCCGAAGAATTTAAATTATTAGACGAAGATGTTATTAATCAACTCATCACCAAAGGATCTAAGGGAATCGCTATAAATGAGAAGCAAAAAATAACACAGCTGATTAAAGATGGAGTTACTCCACAAGAAGTATTTAAGCAAACTGATACAAGGTTTTTGTCCGCAGATAAAGCTACCGAACACATAAACCAAATGCATTCGCTCAAACAAAAAAGCAGTGGAAGTGGACGTATGCTAACTATTATGGGCGGAATAGGTCTTATTCTTCTTACTGTAATATTATTTTTTACCATAGGTAGACTTTTCTATGTACTTCCATTCATAGGCATAGTTATGATCATAAAAGGCTTTCTACCAGATCCAGTAGAATAGGTTCAATAAATCATCCAAAGCAAAAAAAAACTCACAGCAATCGAAATCACTGTGAGCATACACCCCTTAATTGTATATTATATGTCTTAAGACTTATCCTGCTGAGCAAACACTTCCTTAAGTAGAGGTGATGTTCTGAGGTTCTTATCCGTACGGATGCCTTCTTCTTTCTTTTGTATTAACTGGAACATGCCATCGAGGGCTTTATTATTCACGTGATCATCGAGCTCTGGATTCATCTTAGATGTGAATGGTATCTTGTTGTATGCACTCACTGCTGACTGCCAGTATTCTCTTGCTTTGACCTCGTCAAGAGCACTCTGTATAACAGGCATAAACTCTGCGTATAATTTCTGTCTTGATGTACTCTCGAGATATTGAGTAGCAGCATCATCGTCTCCCATCAGTATATTAGTCGCATCCTTGAATGACATCTGCTTGATGGCATCTATGAATATAGGCGTTGCTTTCTTCGCTGCTATCTCTGCTGCTTCGTTCATCTTAGCGATAAGGTCCGCTTCTACATTTTGGAATCCTGGAATCTTTGACACTTTGGACGTTACCTTCTGTGCTTCCTCTGGGATGAGAATCTTATATGGAGATGACATATATCCATTCTCTGCAGAAAGTGATTTTACAGCATTATCTACTCCTACATTAAGCGCTTCCTTAAGTCCTCCTGCTACATCTCCTGAGCCACTACCTACATCACTGATGAGTTCTTTGCCTTTATCTAAGAGCTTACCGAATTGTGCCTGCGATGTAAATGTGCCTAATGTGAAAAGCGAGATTAATATTAATATCTTATTCATGTAATCTTAAGTTTATGTTTAGCTGATAAAGTAATAACAACTTCAGAAGAAATTATAGTGTTAAGGAATGATTAAAAAATAACTTACTATCCGAATTAGTCAATAATGCGATCAAAGCTGTCGCCTACTCTACACTTTCATACCAGTCATTACTTTCTCTTCCTTCCTGACCTAACTCCACTATGGCCCCAATACGAGGCACACATACTTGCACCTCACTATCTGACAAAGTATCTGAGAAGACTTCCACAGGCTCCTTCCAAGGATGCATCGCGAGTACAAATCCGCCCCAATGTATAGGAATGGCATACTTAGCTCTACTATCTATTGCGGCTTGAGCACTGTCTTCCGGAAACATATGATTATCTCTCCACAGCTCATTATACTGACCACACTCTGCAAAACACCAATCGAATGGACCATACTTCTCTCCTATCTCCTTAAACTCTGGACTGTAACCGCCATCTCCAGTAAGATAGATGGATACCGCTTGAGATTTCGTAATCCAGCCACCCCAAAGCGCTTGATTCCTATCCGATAATCCCCTACCTGCGTAATGCTTAGATGGTGTGAATGTTATCACTATATCAGAAATATCTACCTTCTCATACCAATCCATTTCTGTGATAAGATCCTCATCTACACCCCACCGTATTAGGTGACGAGCGATTCCTAAT
>CALLAG010000347.1 GCA_938002705.1 uncultured Saprospiraceae bacterium
AAAAGAATGGATAAAATCAAAAGAGCAGAAGAACTGACTGTAGACTTAGAAGAGAAAGTCAAAAAGGGTAAAAAGAAAATTAAAGAATAAGCTTGACTTAAAACAAAAATAAATGGCAGTCCCAAAGAGACTGCCATTTATTTTATATCTGGACTGTAATCTTTACGTAAACTTAAAAATATCCAAACCTCTCAACCATCCTGCGATCCATACAACAACAAGATATATAGACGCTGCAAGAAATGACTGATTCTCAGCAATAGGATGTGACATATGAAATACGATAGCTCCACCAAAATAAGCACTTAACATTAAGGCACCCAAAGTCATAGTCCGTGGAATCAAGAATAATATGAGGGCGATAATCTCACCCAGACCGATAATAAATGTCCAATCACCTAAGCGATTACCGTTCAGCATATCTACTGCTTCTGGAGCTTCCATTAGTTTACCCCCTGCGCTCATCATAAGCATGAATGTTATCCCAGCTGTTATGATCCAGCCTAAGTTTCTCGTCGTTAGATATTTCTGCATTGTTTTCGTATTTGTTTTCTATTAAGAATCTAAGGTAATCAAATGGTCGTTACTTTATATACAAGGTCTTAATATTGACAAATTCTCTGATACCATAATAACTGAGCTCCCTGCCATATCCACTGATCTTAGTACCTCCGAACGGCAGACGAGGATCAGATTTGACAAATTGATTGACGAAAGCACAGCCGACGTCAAGCTCGTCTTTGGCGATACGCTCTCCCCTCTCTATATCTCGGGTAAACACGCAACCACCCAATCCAAAGGATGTATCATTGGCGATTCTTATGGCTTCGGCTTCACTCTTGACCCTTATGACAGAAGCGACTGGACCGAATATCTCCTCATCATAGGCTGGCATTCCTGGTTTGACATTCGTCAATATCGTTGCTGGATAATAGGCGCCTTCATCATCCGGTATTTTTCCACCCAAGGTCAACTCCGCTCCTGCCTCTATGCTATCTATAACTTGCTGATGTACCTCATCTCTTAGATCATGTCGTGCCATAGGTCCGAGTTCTACTGCTTGCATAGGGTCTCCCATCAGAGCATTACGCATCTTATTTGTAAATTTTTCTAAGAAAGCATCATAGACATCATCCAAGACAATAAATCGCTTAGCACCTATACAGCTTTGTCCTGTATTAAGCAGTCTGGATTTAGAGCATTGTTCTGCAGCAAGATCGAGATCTGCATCTTCGAGTACAATGTAGGGGTCACTTCCTCCTAATTCTAATACAGTTTTCTTAATCTTCTCACCACATCTCGCTGCCACAGCGGCACCCGCATACTCGCTTCCAGTAAGCGTTGCTGCTTTGATTATAGGATTATCGATTATTGCATTGACTTGCTTACTACCTATGATAAGTGTCTTAAATGCATACTCTGGAAATCCTGCATCTCTGAATACTTCTTCGATATATAGTGCACTCTGGGGTACATTACTTGCATGCTTTAGTATGCCTACATTACCTGCCATCAGCGCTGGCGCAGCAAATCGGAATACTTGCCAGAATGGATAATTCCATGGCATCACAGCGAGCACCACTCCCATAGGTCTGTAGCAGATCATACTCTTAGTCGCTTCAGTATCTACGATCTCATCTGATAGAAATTCTTCCGCTTTCTCAGCATAATACCGACATACCCATGCACACTTCTCTACTTCACCGATTGCTGATGCATAGGTTTTTCCCATTTCTTGCGTCATCGTCTCGGCATATTTCTCTTTACGCTCTTCTAGTATATCGGCAGCTCTGAGCATCATAGAAGCCCTATGGGCAAAACTTGTTTTTCTGAAACTCCCGTATACGTCCTGACACTTATTTAGAATATCGGATACCTCTTTATCACTGTGGAGTTCGTATGTATTAATCTCTTTATTGGTCGCTGGGTTAATCGTTTTTATCGTTGCCATTTATTTTCTTTTTCTTGATTAGATTATGAGTGGGTTAGGCGTCTTTATCTTTAAAATATTCTTCTAATGTATTGACTAATTTATTATTGACGCTGGTCTCTATTGGAATTTCTATCACTGTAAGTTGCTTCTCTGAGATAGCATTCTTTATGATTACTTTTAACTCAGCAATGTCAGAAGGCATGTGTGCTTCTATACCAAAGCTTTGAGCCAACTTAACAAAATCAGGATTGGTTAGCTGCGTACCGAAGGATTTGCCTTCGCTCATCTCTTGCTTCCATTCTATAAGTCCATAATTATTATCATTTAGGATTATGATAATAAAATGAAGACCAAGCCTCTTAGCAGTCTCCAGTTCTTGGATATTCATCAGACTGCCTCCGTCTCCCATTATAGACACTACTGGCCTATTACTGTCGATCATAGCTGCAGCTATACCGCCAGGTAGAGATATCCCCATAGATGCGAGACCATTAGAGATAAGACAACTATTAGGCACATAAGTCTGGTAGTTACGAGCTATCCACATCTTATGACTACCGACATCTGAGATCACAAGCCCAACATCGGGCAGTGATTCTCTCACGGCGTTGATTACACCTGGAGCATTGAATATCTCAGAAGTATCTGCCAGTGTGTAGCCATGTATAGAATCTTGTATACGATCCCTAATATCTGTATACCAGCTATCCCATTGAGTGCCCACGAGCTGCTGACTTAATGCCTTAATTGTCTCAGCGATATCAGCGACTATTTCTACCTTAGGTATATAATGTGTAAATACTTCTGCCGAGGCAAAGTCAATATGGATGATCGTCTTATCTCCTTCCCTATTCCAGTGTATGGGATCGTACTCTGCGATATCATAACCTACACTAATAACCAGATCTGACTGGTCAAAAGCTTCTATGATGTAATCTTTGAACCCAAGGCCTACGGCACCTAAGCAAGTATTATCCTTATCGGAAATGGCACCCTTTCCCATAAATGTGCATGCCACTGGTATATTGTACGTAGAACTAAGTTCTGTAAGTGCCCGACTTGCCCTCTTTCTGATGGCACCATTACCGGCGACTATGATTGGTCGCTTAGCTGACTTGATTAGCATGACTGCCTCAGAGAGTGCTTTAAGGTCAGGTGATGGCCGTCTGACGTTATATATAGGTAGAGAAAGAATCTCAGTTGCAAGTTCCATACCTGCGATATTCTCTGGTAGCTCTATGTGTGTAGCTCCAGGTTTTTCTTCTTGAGCAAGTTTAAATGCCTTTCTGACTATCTCAGGTATAACCTTAGGGTTAGTTATCGTAGCATTCCATTTAGTTACAGACTTCATCATGTCTACGACATCTATAATCTGATGGCTCTCATGATGTAATCTCTCATTGCTACCCTGACCAGTGATAGCTATAAGTGGGGCTTTGTCCAGATTAGCATCAGCGACTCCTGTTATCAGATTAGTCGCTCCTGGGCCTAATGTAGATAAGCATACTCCAGCATTACCAGTAAGTCTACCCCATACATTAGCCATGAAGGCTCCACCTTGCTCATGTCTTACAGGAACGAAAGTAATTTTAGAATTTTCGAGTGCAAATAGAAAATCTTCATTCTCTTCCCCAGGTACACCATATATATACTTTACGTTCTCGTTTTCGAGACATCTAATCATTAATTCTGCTGCATTCATAATTTTTTAGTTTTGTGATGTTGAACCTGTTGAGATAGGCAGATCCTTATAGTTCTTAAGCTCGATGACATCTCCTGGTAGATTAATACCTTCCTCTTCTAACTTATTAAGAACCCTACGCATAGCTTGAGACTGGATCTCGCTGGCACCCATTGACTTATCGAATGTATTAACCCAGATCTGCACCTCTATATTGATTGTACTTGGACCAAACTCTTTTATTAGGGTATTGGGTTTTTTAGTTTCTGATAATACCCCTTCCGAGTTATTAAGAACATCTATAATGATACTTCTTGCCTTCTCTATATCAGAGCCATAATCTAAGCCTATAACGAAGCTCCTCCTCATATAACCATCGATTGTATAATTAAATAATGGGGATTTGATTATTTGCCCATTAGGCACAAATACATCCTTACCATCTCCTGTCTTAATATGAGTCTCTCTGAGGCTAAGGCCAATTATTCTTCCCTCTACCTGTCCAGTCATGACAGTGTCGCCTACATTAAATGGCCTACTAAATGCCATGATAACACCAGCAAGAAAATTCTCCGCAATATCCTTAAACGCAAATCCTATGACAAATGAGGATACGGTAGCGGCTCCGAGAATAGTTCCTGCTATAGCAGAATGTCCTATCAGATACAAGAACATGAGCAAACAGATTAACTTAACAGCAATTCTAGAAGAACTATCAAAAAAATTAGCTAATAATTTATCCTTTGCATTCCTCTTCACCAAGAGGATAACCTTTCTTCTCACAAAGTTTAAGAATAAGTAGACTATAGCCACGATAACAATGGCTATTCCTATTTTGGGTATCGCAGCTATAAAAGCATCGTAGTACGATAATACCTGGGCTTTTATATCTTCTAATATTTCCATAGTGGTAGGTATGAGGTTATTCGAGATGTTTAATAATTACACCGTTAACTTAGGCATAACTTAAGACGTACACATTAGTTCGACATGATATTTTATTTATCATTATCAGTCTTTCTATGTCTATATGAAAATACTTAATGACTTATTGATCTATTTGATTCGGATACACACTTTGGATAAGCTTCCAGTTAGCTGATATGAGTGATTCGAGTATACTTAGTATATCATGAATAGATGCATATATATCTCCATGGTTCTTATACTCTTCAGTATTTTTTTTGAGATCTAAGAATGTAGTATATCCATCAAAGACTTTTGTCATCTCATTAGTCTGTTTAATAAAGTTATCCAACTTCTCTTTTATAATAATATCTCCTGCACCGTCTTCTTTCTCCAATTCAGCAGGAAGTGCAGAAATCAATTCGTCCAACATAATACGTGGAGCAGTCTCAAAGTAGCTACATATACCTAAGAAGCTCTTCAGCTTTGGCTCAATAACCCCAGATTCGTAAGATGCAATTTTGCTACGAGATAGATTTATTCTTTCTGCTAACTCCTTTTGACTGAGCGCATTTAAGCGTCTTAGAAATCGCAGATTAGCTCCAAAATGGGTTCTATTAGGATTATTGGTATTTTCTGGGCCTATAACACTCATTATTTTCACATAAATTTTGAAAAAGAAGATTTTTGACTCATTTTTGAACTAATAAGATAAATATATGAACATTTTTGAGTCAATTAAAGTATTGTAAATATAAAAAAGGGTACTTTAATCATAAGACATAGAGATATGGAAGAATTTAACAACGTTTTATCGAATAACATAAGATTCCTCAGAAAGCAACTGGGACTTAATCAGACCCAATTAGCTGAAGAACTCGGGATTAGCAGGTCCAATGTGGCTGCTTATGAAAGCAAAGGTGTAGAGCCACGACTTAAGATTATTCTTAAAATGGCTAAATTTTTTGATATTACAGTACAAGATCTTATCAACCTAAAACTTAAGGAGGACCAAGCTTACGATAAGTTCGAGAGTGCTACATCTAACAATACGCTTTCTGTAGATAATCCAAGTATTCAGAATGATGAGATCACTGAA
>CALLAG010000348.1 GCA_938002705.1 uncultured Saprospiraceae bacterium
AGAGAGCTTGCTGCATCTCAATGCTGACGATATATCAAAGGTCACAATCGCATACGAACCTATATGGGCGATAGGTACTGGCGTAACGGCAAGCCCCGATCAAGCTCAAGAAATGCACGACAGTATCAGGAACATACTCAAAGACAAATACGGAACAGTAGCTGATAACATATCTATCCTATACGGAGGTAGTGTAAAGCCCGCTAATGCTCAAGAGATATTCGCTAAAGCAGATGTTGATGGAGGGCTTGTAGGTGGTGCATCATTAGATGCAGAAGGATTCTTAGCTATAGCTAATTCTTTCTGATTAAAGAGTTCCTCAGCTTTTACATATCTATAGTCGAAGATTTCTTCTAATCTATTCTTAACGAAAACACTGTGTGCTATCTGGCCTATAAAGCCAAGTGGCAAGGCATATGTGAGATCATCTGTCATCATAACATGGTCACCACGATCTTCGAATACGTGAATGTGTTTCCATAGGGCATAAGGACCTTTCATCTGCTGATCTGTAAATGATACCTTATCTATGACTTCTGTGATTTTAGTTTTCCAGTATATTGGAATATTAAGTACAGGCGATACTTTATATTCTATGATCTGATTCTCATACATTTTGGGTATCGGTTGCTTGGTTATAATATTGAAACCCATATCAGTAGGTGTCAATAAATCCAAGTTTGCTGGACTCGAAAAGAAATCCCAAGCCTCATCTAATGTGATGTTTAACTTTTGCTCTCGATATAATTTGTATGTTTTCATAAATGTAGAAACACCATACAGCAATAATGGTTGTAGGAAGACCTTATTTATTTATATATCAAGAATTGAATTGTTATTCACTTAACAATGAATTATATAGTTCAATAATACATGTTCTATAAGATCGTGTATCTAAATCTTAGCTGATATGATGCCCTCGTACATCCATTGTGCAAGCAACTCACGGTTATTAGGATCAGTTAATCTTTTCTGATCGCTTTTGTTTTTGATATTAGCCAGTTCTACGAGTACAGAAGTAGGGTATGTATTATTGATCATAAAGAGATTACAATCTCTAACGAAACCTTTGTAGCCTCTATTTTTTCTGTAATAATTATATTTTTCTTCGAATTTAGCCCTCATTGATTCTGCTAGTACCTTAGATGACTTACTTGACTTATGGTGGAAGAAGTAAGCATCCATTCTTTTGTCTTTTGTATTAGAGTCTACATGTATCATTACGGCCACTTGTTTTTTGACGCCATCTTTTTTGTGCTTCATGTACTGATGGTTAACAGCACCAGCTCTACGTCTAAGCCTGTATAGCTGGCTTCGACTTGATATTTTCTTACCATTTATAGTTTCGTCCTTATCGCATTTTAGATTTTTTCCTTCTCTGATGCCGTCATTCTTATCTTGCACAACCATGTGTACTGTAGCGCCATGGCTGATAAGCTTGCGAGATAACCTTAATGATACATCGTAAGCATACTCGTCTTCGCATAGTTTAGTAGGACAATCTGTGCACATAGCACCAGGATCTACGCCACCATGACCTGATACGATATAGTAGACTTCATTCTTGAGATCATCAGATTCTATTTTGATCTTTTGATTTTTCTCACCGAATAGTGGTACAATCTCATATTGTGATTCTTCATCTGCAGCCTTTTTTATTTTTATGGGTTCCGCCTTTGGTGTGTCTCTTATCTCTGCGACCTCTTTGATCGTTTTCGTATTCTGTTCATTTACATTACACTCAAATTCGTGATAGGGGACCCATAGGATTTTACTATCCATATAGCTGGTCTGACGAAGTTTTTCTTTGAGGATTTGTTCATTATACTCCTTGATTCTGACGGCTTGCTTGAAGTCATCTATACCAATCGTAGATCTGATACTCTTGCCGTTATATTCATATATCTTGATAGGGAGCTTGTATTCTCTACCAGCATGTAGCTTATCTTTGATGCTAAGGTCATTCAACTTTAAGAATTCATCCTTGTTGCACTTATGGTCTATGAGATGATATCTTCTAAGTATAGAATAGATGCCATCACCTCTACTGGCTTTGATAGAGTGGTAGTAAGGCTCTATAGCTGATAGTGCAGTCACTACTGTGAGAAGGATAAGAGTGGCTAATAGCTTCATCTTAAATCGGGTTTTTAGGAATAAATAAAAAATCGGACTACTAAGATAGTATTTTAGATAATATATTCAAAGTCTAAGCTTTATATATATGTAATTATGTTAATGTATTGAACAGATTAAGATTTTTTAATATATATGACGGATATGAATATGATCTACCTACCTTAGCTATATCACTATAATTAGTCATGCTACAAAGGATATTTCATATAGCCAAAAGAGACCTAACACTTGAGTTCAGAGAGCGATATTCTTTCCTCTCTGCATTGCTATATCTGGTAGCTATTACATTTATAGTATACAAGGTTTTTGGTCGTATAGAGCAACCTACTCGAATCGGGCTTTTTTGGATTCTCATATTATTTACGTGTATTAACGTCGTCTCACATAGTTTTAGTTTTCATAGTCAGAAGAGAAAGTACTACCACTACATCCTATATCGTTCTTACGAGTTGATTATCGCTAAGTGGGGTATTAATCTCATTAAGATGATCGTTGCTGGATTAATATTAGCATTCTTACAGTCGATATTTGCTAATGAGCCATTGAAGAATATTCTTTTGTTTAGCCAAGTCTATGTCCTGAGTATTATAGGAATGACCGCTGCTATGACATTGATATCCTCGATATCTTCTTATAGTCAGAATCAGAATACGCTCATTGCGGTGATGTCGATTCCATTATTGATTCCGATATTACTGATAGGGATGAGATTAAGCCTTATATCTGAGAGAATAATCATGGATACTGAGATTAATAATTATTTGATGATGCTTGTCGGCATAGATATCATTTATGTCGCAATACTCATTATTTTTATACCATTAACGTGGAAAGCTTAATATGGATATAAAAAGAAATTGGTGGAAGGTATTATCAGTGATACTCATGCTATATGTAATAATTGCAGGTATCCTTATTCCCATTAAGCCGGGTATCATTGATTATGATAATGCCTCCGCGGAGACGGGTTCTCCTTATGAGGTGACAGTTAAGACTTACAATACACATTTTGATAAAGCTCAGGGTCTTAGGACCTATCTTCTACTTCCTAATAACGAACTCTTAGTAGCTGACAGTTCAGAAGTGATTAACGCTGCGGAGGTCAAAGCGTCATTTAATATTCCAAGGAGGGTATTGCGGGGAGAGTCAGAATCTATGGACCTTAGTCTTGTGATAGATAACGAGATAGATGGTTATATGCAGTTCCCAGAGGCTGTAAGGATAAGACCATCTACTACAGACACATTCAATAGAGCCTACCAAGCTTCAGCATTGATGCCCTTATCGAGTCTGCGAGATGTTGATGATTTTAAGTTTCCATTCAGACCTATAGTCTATGAGACGATCAGGAATACTTTCTTTCATGTAGCGATATGGATGGCGATGTTTATTATACTTATAGTGTCTTGTTATCACAGTATTAGGTACTTGATGACTAATAAGCTTGTGCATGATCAGAAGTCATCTGCACTGACATCAGTTGCACTTGTATTCGGTATTGCAGGATTACTTACGGGTAGTATGTGGGCACGATTCACTTGGGGTACGTGGTGGACTAATGATGTCAAGCTTAACATGACATCTATTGCCTTGCTGATCTATTGTTCTTATTGGATATTGAGATCATCTATATCAGATATAGATACTAGAGCAAGGCTGAGTTCTGTGTTTAATCTTTTCTCATTTGTGGCATTATTTATTTTGGTTATGGTCATACCGAGGTTGACAGATAGTTTGCATCCTGGTAACGGAGGTAATCCAGCATTTGGTGACGAAGATCTTGATAACACACTACGTACTATATTCTATCCAGCGATCATTGCATATACACTTATAGGATTATGGATTGCACAACTTACAGTAAGGTATCATAGTGCAAAAGACAATATAGAATTATTGATCTACAATAAATCAAACTAATGTTTGCTATTAGATAAAAAACACCGAGATTAGCCTAATCATATGAAACCCACAATCACAACATTATTTCTTCTTATCATAAGTACGATGACGCTCACAGCACAATCGGGGATAGATGATTTTTTTCGAAGTACTGGTAAGATATATACGGTTTTAGGTGTTGTAGTTATATTATTTTTAGTTTTAATAATTTACTTGATCCGATTAGAAAAGAAAATATCTAAAATCGAAAAACAAATAAACGATGAGTGAAAAACAAGCCAGTTTTTATGAAAGCGTTGAAAGAAATTTTGATAAAGCTGCTGGATTTACAGGCCTTCCAAAAGGACTCTTAGAGCAAATCAAAGTGTGTAATTCTATCTACCAGATGAACTTTCCTGTGAGAATAGGAAACGGATTCCAAGTCATAGAAGCTTACAGAGTACAACATAGTCACCATAGATTACCTACTAAGGGGGGTATAAGATTCAGTCACCATGTCAATCAAGATGAGGTGATGGCATTAGCATCCCTAATGACTTACAAGTGTGCACTCGTAGATGTACCATTCGGTGGTGCTAAGGGTGGCGTTAAGATCAGTCCTCGTAAGTATACTCCAGAGCAACTCGAGAAGATAACAAGAAGATATGCTGTAGAGCTGGTAAGAAAGAATTTTATAGGTCCAGGTGTAGATGTACCAGCTCCAGATTATGGAACAGGCTCACGTGAGATGGCATGGATATTAGATACCTATCAGCAACTCAGAAATGGAGAATTAGATTCTGCTGCATGTGTGACAGGTAAGCCAGTACATCAGAACGGTATCCAAGGCAGAACTGAGGCTACGGGTCGTGGTGTATTCTATGGTCTCAGAGAGATGCTCAGTTATCCCGAGGACTGTAAAGCTATGGGAATGACACCTGGCATAGAAGGTAAGACCATGGTTATCCAAGGTCTGGGTAATGTAGGAACATATACAGGATCTATATCTATCAAGGAAGGAGGTGTGAAGGTGATAGCAGTATCTGAGATAGAAGGCACCATCATAAATGAGAAAGGAATAGATATAGATAAGCTTGTAAAATACCGTAAAAATAAAGGCTCAATCATCGGATTCCCTGGAACTAAGAAGTTAGATAAAAGAGATGACTGGGTCGCTATACCTTGCGATATACTAGTACCTGCAGCACTCGAGAGCCAGATAAATAAGTCTAATGCCAAGAGAGTCAAAGCTAAGATAATCGCAGAGGCTGCTAACGGGCCTGTAACTGCTAATGCTGAAGAAATCCTACTCAAAAAGGGTATAGTCATAGTGCCTGATATGTATCTTAATGCAGGTGGTGTGACGGTATCATATTTTGAATGGCTAAAGAATCTCTCGCATGTAAGATATGGTAGAATAGAAAAAAGATTTGATCATAATGCTTATTCTAACATTGTCGCATTAGTAGAGAAGACTACTGGTAAGAAGGTAAGTCAGAAAGAGAAAACATTCTTAACCAAAGGTGCAGACGAAGTAGATCTCGTCAGATCAGGATTAGAAGAGACGATGGTCACCGCTTATGCTCAGATCAGAGAAGTCTATAAGAGAAAGAAGAAAGTAGAAGATCTAAGAACAGCAGCATTCGTAAGTGCTATCAATAAAGTAGCTTCAGATTATATGACGTTAGGAATATTTCCTTAATTATTTTGGTGGTTATGAAACATATAGGAACATACCATCGTTAGATATGCAAAGTAGAGAGTTTTTTCATAGTTGGTTTCTAAGCCGAAGTCCTTTAACTTCGGCTTTTTTTGTACTACAATCTGTAAATAAGAAAGTTAATTACGAATTATTGTAGGTTTTTGTCTATTCAATGAAATATTAGAGTTGAATAAGTGGTAAAAAAGAAAATATTATTTTATAATTGCAAATTATTATTTAAACGATAGGATAAGACATTATGGCAGATAAGTTAGATAAAATAGACTTAAAAATATTACAAATACTCCAAGAGAATAGTAAGATTACGAACCTCGAATTATCAAAAAAGATAGGTTTGTCTCCTGCTCCTACATTGGAGAGAGTTAAGAAGTTAGAGAACGTTGATATCATACAAAGTTACCATGCTAAGGTCAATGGTGAGAAATTAGGGCTTAACGTGAGGACTTTCGTGCTCGTATCATTAGCTTGGAGCAAGGAGAAAGCTTTAGAGAACTTTATAGAGAAAGTCAATAAGATACCGGAGATCGTAGAAGGGTATATTATTACTGGAGATGGTGACTTCTTACTCAAGATAGTGACTAAAGATATACCTACCTATGAGCAACTACTATTCAAGAAATTATCACAAATAGAAGAGGTGGAGAGGTTAAAGACTTTCATGACGTTATCAAAAATCAAAAAGAGTAAAGTACTACCATTCGAATACGAATAGAGTATAAATGGTATTATACTTAAAAAAACAAACTGGCTGTTTCTTCAAGGAGAAGCGGCCATTTTTTTGATGTAAATCAATATTCTAATCATTCGGCGATAGATTATAACCGCAGACATCATGATAAAAGATAGCTTACTATGGAAGATCCGTGCACCACTAAGTAATGTAGATTCTTATCTGTTCGGGACGATGCATGTCAAAGATGAAATAGCATATCAACATATCGACAAAGTGATAGCTGCTCTATGTCAGTGTAATAAATTAATGTGTGAGATTGATCTCGATAGAGCTCAGACGGAGATTGATCCCCAGGCATATATGATTACAGAAGGTACTCTATCGACCTTGATTAAACCTACTAAATACGAGAAGTATAGGAAGGTGATACTGAAGTGCTATGGATTTGATATTATCCATATGGATGCCTACTATCCGATAGTTATTTTCAATAAGATTGCGGAATCTATATTAAATAATGATAGAGGGTTTCCATTAGATATGTATCTATGGAATAAAGCTAAAGAGCTCAATCTCGCTACAGATGGCATAGAGAACCTAAAAGAACACGTAGAGATATTAGGTCTCTTAGACATAGATACCCAACTTAAGATGCTTAAGTCAGCAGTCAAGCATACTGCTAAGTTTAAGAGATCGATCAAGAAGGTAACGCATTTATATGCAGATCAAAAGATCCAAAAATTATATAAAGCCACAAAGTCCAGTATGGGTTCGTTCAGGCATATACTGATATATGATAGAAATGTAAAGATGGCAGATAGGATCTTTGAGAATAGGGAAGAGTCATGCATGTACGCAGTAGGTGCTGCTCATCTGGCAGGTAATCAAGGAATTCTCAATCTATTAAAAAAGAAAAAATATAAACTCACAGCAATAAATTAAAAGCAAACTATGAAGAAATCTGATATTAAAATCGAAGTCAATCTTGACGAAAAGAATACACCTAGCCAGATACATTGGGAAGCAGATTCTCCTAACGGAAGAGAACGTAGGGAAGCTAAAGCTATGCTATTATCATTATTTGATAAAGATACACTCGATACATTCAAGATAGATATATGGACGACTGACTTACAAGTAGCCGAGATGGATAGACTCGTCTATTATACACTTCAGTCACTGACTAATACTTACTACACAGCTACTAAGAATGAAGAATTATCTAATCATATGAGAAGCTTCGTCAGGCACTTTGGAGAGTACACTAAGATCATAGAACCCTCTAAAGAAACTGAATAACCATATATAGGATCTTGACTGTCTAATAGTGGGTTTTATAATGGTGACAAAACGGTTGTTTTTGTTATATAGACTTAATTGTAATATAAAAACATATTATCACTAAATTTAATCTGTATAATTAATGTGCTGTAATACAGTAGGTTAAATAGAGTTAGTTAAATTGATATGCTGTATTTATATATTATATTATTTTATATATATAAATAATTTACATATATTTACAACACCAACTTATCAATCATTATGAAGCACAACGAACTCACTGACAGGTTCAAATCTATAGTCAGACATCTCAAGGAAGAAAAGCTAATTCCCTCAGCTAGGCAACTTGCCCTTAAGATCTCAGTACACCCACAATGTATCAGTGATATCATGACTGGCAAGCGAGCAGTTAATTCTGATATTATCCACAAATGTGCACAGCATTTTGATATAAATACAAATTACTTATATCGCGGAGTAGGATGCATGTTACTTACTGACGAGGAGAATATACAGGATGTCGATTGTTCTGATAAGAAATCTGAGTTCAATGAACGTATAGCCTATGTACCTTATGAAGTGCAAGCAGGTTATATAGACCAATTTCATCAGGATAATTATGTAGAAGAGTTAGTGACATTCTCCTTGCCTGATCCTCGCTATCAGCATGGTAATTATAGGTGCTTTGATGTGATAGGTGACAGCATGGAGCCGAGCATCTATTCTGGTGATAAGCTTATCTGTCAGAACGTAGAGCAGCAATACTGGATGTCTTCCATTAAGAATAACTATGTCTATGTAATCATCTCAAATGAGGGTGTCGTTGTCAAGAGAGTAATCAATAGGATAAGTCAAGATGGTATTCTTAGATTGATTTCTGATAATGACTTTTATCCTGACATCGAATTATTCGCTGGCGATATAAAAGAAGTATGGTTAGTGACATCTAAGATCTCATCATTCATGCAGTCTCCTAACAATATCAGGAATGGACTTGATAAAGTGGTAGAGACCTTAAAAGACACAATCACTGATCAAAGCAAAATGATACAAAGTCTCAATGGTACCATAGAGAAAATGCTTAGGCAAAACAGAGTATCGAGAGTATAATTAATGACTCTTTGTAATCTATTAATATCTAAAAATCTGGAATACGTGGATAAGGTCAAAGAAATAAGTGGAGTAGTTGTTTTCAAGAATTTTGAAGGCGGTTTCTGGGGTATTGAAGCCGATGATAACTATCTACCTATAGTGTTCCCAGAACAGCTTAAATTGGATGGTGCCCAATTATCCTGTACAGTACAGATAGATGATGACGCTATGTCAGCTATAAGCTGGGGGCAGCCTTGTACTATCATTTCTTTCTCTACTCTTGATATGATATAAGTTATAGTGCAAGTACTTATCCCAAGTAGTCAGATTATAAGCTTATCACCTATACCACAAAGTGGTTCTAAGCAGTCACCCATCACAATATATAAAGGAGAATGGATTTATATTCCGCTGAGTGACTCGGCATCATTAGTAGATGATATTCTCAATGTACGTAGCAGCACTGGTCGAGATATAAGCATAATGGGATATAGTATCAATGACGAGTTAGATGTCACCTCAAAACAAATTATCAGGAGTCAAATAGCAGTGGTAAAAGGTCATCAAAATTTCCCTGAGAAAATAACAGTAGGAGAGGAGATCGCTAATAATCTAAGAATAAAAGGCATAGATGCCTCCAACTCTAATTGCAGTACTATCTTGGATACATACAATATTACTTCTGATAGATTCTGTAATGATCTCAGTACTCATGATAAGCTCATTATGGCAATCACCATAGCTGTAGAGTCTGATATTTCGATGCTCATATTAGACGGTGTCATAAGTCAGATTGCACAAAGTGAGAGAGAGCTAATACTTAATTATATACACAGAAGAACA
>CALLAG010000349.1 GCA_938002705.1 uncultured Saprospiraceae bacterium
TTAGCCCTTTCAAGTTTAGACCGCAGAGCGGTCTCACTAATTTAGCTATAACAAATACTGCTATTCCTGACCACAGAGTGGTCATACTAACTTACGTGTGTTTGTCGTATTTTGGAATATGACTTGATTATAAAATGCTATTCTTCATACACCCCACCATAAATCTCTTCCTTCTCCGCTTTCAGGTATCTCTTAAACTTTATAATAGATAGGTTTCTAAAATAGTTTGATCTCTCTGAGATCACTTTAATATGCTTCGGATTATCTATATCAGATAATTTATAAGCCATGACATATTAAGCCTTTCAAGTTTAGACCGCAGAGCGGTCTCACTATTTTTGCTATAACAAATACTGCTAGTCCTGACCACAGAGTGGTCATACTACCTCACGTGTGTTTATCGTATTTTGGAATATGACTTGATTATAAAATACTATTATTCATACACCCTACCGTAAATCTCTTCCATCTCCTCCTTCAGGTATCTATCAAACCTTATCTTATTAACAATCGCCTTACTCCGATCTTCATAATCATTTTCCATACTGTTCAGCTTAATGAGTGTTAGTGCAGATTCGTAAGTCTTCCTGATTACATTGAATACTGGCGTCGATGCGAATTCATATTCCCAGACAAACTCTACTGCTGTCTCACAGGTAAATAGATATATATCAATCATGTCATAATCGAATATGGACTTAGCCTTTGTTTCGCTTAGGATTTGATTGACTTTCTGTACTCTTGGACGGCGTGGACGTCGGTAACTTTTAGTGGCGAACTTAGAGGTGATATTTTTCTTAGCTTTATCGTAGAGGCGTTTTCTGTCCGCTTCTGTACCCAGTTCCATTTTATAAAATTCGGGCACTTCTTTTACCTTATTGAAGAGCATCAATAATTCTGACCTGAGCTCTTCTTCTTCTAACTGATTGATATGTTTTATAAAGCTGGACTTACGCATGATGGGCGTAAAGGTAAATAATATTCATAGTAACATAATTCATAACATCCAAAAAGAAAGAGGCTGCATCACTAATGATACAGCCTCTTGTATTTCTAATATTATAACTTAAACCTACTTAGCAGATTCTGCTGCAGAAGAGAAGCTCTTCTTAGCTACTGTCTTAGTTGATTTTTTCATACTTAGATTCTTAGATAGATCTCTTACTATCGGCGTTGCCACGAAGATAGAAGAATATGTACCTACTAATATTCCTATGATAATCGCAAAAGCAAATCCTTTGATACTTCCACCACCAAATATGAATAATGGAATAAGCATCACGATCGTCGTTACTGAGGTAATTATTGTTCTACTGAATGTACTGTTGATAGCCATATTCAATACTTCATCTACAGGCTTCTGAGTGTAGATACCGAGGTATTCTCTTATTCTATCGAATACAATCACGGTATCATTTATAGAGTAACCTATCACTGTAAGTATTGCTGCTATGAATGCTTGATTAATCTCTAATGAGATAGGAATCACATTCCATAGTAATGAGAATATACCTAACACGATTAATGAATCATGGAATAAGGCTGCCACGGCACCCATACTAAACTGCCACTTATTAAATCTGATAAAGATGTATAAGAAGATCAATAGTAATGAGAATAATCCTGCGTACAATGAACTCGTCTTGATATCATCTGCAATCGTAGGTCCTACCTTACTTGAACTTGTAATCGTAATATCACCTGGTATCTCAGCATCTTTGAAGTGATCAAATGTTACTGAAGCACCTGATATCTTAGTCAATCCTTCATGCAGTTTTTCCATAGCCATCTCAGAAGCTCCATCACTGTTATCATTGATGAGGTATGATGTTACTATGTTGAATGAGTTTCTCGTATCTACAGCTTTGACAACGGGCTCTGCACCAAAATACTCTGTCAATCCTGTTCTTAATGTCTGCGCATCTACAGTCTTACTATCATCAAACTTAATGTTGTAAGAATATCCACCTTTGAAATCTACTCCAAGATCAAAACCTCTTGTAAACATACTTCCTAATCCGACTACTAAGAATATACCAGATATCACATAAGCGATCTTTCTCTTACCCATCCAGTCGATGTTAAGATTAGAGAATAGATTCTTAGATGGTCCTGTCCAGAAGGCAATGTTTCTATCACCATTTGTCCACCAGTCGATCATCATCTTACCTACAAGTACTGCTGTGAATAATGACGTTAACACACCTATGATCAATACTGTAGCGAAACCTTTAATCGGACCAAGTCCAAAATAGAAAAGGACCATCGCAACAAGTATCGTTGTAACATTGGCATCTATGATGGCAGAATATGAATTCTTAAAACCATCATTAATAGAGGCTAACATTGTCTTACCTGATCTTACTTCTTCTCGTATCCTCTCATAGATAATTACATTGGCATCTACTGCCATACCGATCGTCAGTACGATACCCGCTATACCTGGTAATGTCAATACTGTACCAAATGATGCTAATGCTCCAAATATGAAAAAGACATTAAGTAATAAAGCAAGAATAGAGACGATACCTCCACCACCATAGTAGAACACCATGAATAGTAGTACGATAATAAAACCTATCAAAAGTGCCTTGATACTACTATCAATATTCTTAGCTCCTAATGATGGACCTACTGTTTCTGATTGTATGATTTTTAACTTAGCAGGTAACTTACCTACTTCTAAGATATTAGCGAAATCTTGTGCTTCTTGTATCGTGAAGTTACCTGTGATCTCTGTAGATCCACCTGTAATCGCTCCGTTATTTACACTTGGTGCTGATACGACTTCGTCATCTATACATATAGCGATCTCTCTTCCACCGTTATTATAAGCTTCTGTAGTCATCTCAGCCCATCTCTGAGCTCCTCTATTATTCATAGAAAGATTAACAGCTATCTGACCCGTCGGATTAGGCCCACTACTTGTACGTGTGATAACATCACCTTCTATGAGTGCCTTGTCAGATGTTCCTTGTTTTCTGATAAGGTATAATGCGTACTCTGGTGCTCCCTCTACGTCCTGAAAAGTCTCAGGTGACTTAGACCATAGAAACTTAGAATCAGTAGGGAAAATTGATTTTACTGCAGGAGAATTTAACATCTCTGATATCGCTTTACGCTTATTCTTCTCAGCATATCCAAAAACCACATTACTTCTTGTACCATTATTTACAGATAATAACGATAATAATGGACCTTGATTAGCAAATGGATCTACAGCTTTGGGCTGTATAGACATCGTCTTCTCTCCAGTATCATTACCTATAGAATCAAGAACAGGAGTATATATCGTATCAAATTGTGCTTCCTGACTAGCTTCTAATTCTTCTCCTGTCTGTAAGCTCTTAAGTATTCTATCTGCTTCTATTAACTTTCCTGTGACTGTAGGATCTGATGGTCTGTAAGTATTCCAAAATTCTAATGCTGCACTGGCTTGTAAGAAACTCTTAGCTCTCTCAGGATTCTCAACTCCTGGTAATTCTACTAAGATCAGATCTCTTGCATTATCTAATGATATATTAGGTTGTACAACTCCTAACTTATCTATTCTTTGCTTTAATCTTCCGAATGTCAAGTTAACAGTCTCATCAGCTTTCTCTCTTAATATTCTGATGATCTCTGTGTCATTCATATCAAGATTAACGACCTCACTCATAGAAGCGTCTCTCTTAAATATTGATGCTAAGCTCTTCTTATTAGGCGCTTTGATCTTAAAATACTCATCTCTGAATATTGTAATAAAATCTTGCTGAGAGCTTTCAAGTCCCTTCTCTGCTGCATCGAGGGCAGCTTTGAAGTTTTCGTCCTTACTGTTTCTCGATAATCTTACGAGAAGATCTTTTAAGTCTACCTGAAGTACTGAACTCATACCCCCTTTAAGATCCAGTCCTAGAGCGAGTTGCTTTGATTTTAGATCTTCATATGAGAACTTTCCGATAAGTGGAATAGTCATGATATCTTCTGAAGAAATAGAATCAAGGAAGTTCATCTTAGCTGTCTTACGAGCTTCGAATGCTGCATCACCTGTATACTGAGATGCTACTGCATCTGCATGTGCTGCAGCTTGCTTCTCCACCTTTCTTGTCGGGAACATGTAGAATAACTGTAGCAAACTCACCAAGATGAGCAGTACTAAAAATGTTTTTATTAATCCTTTACCTTGCATTTTGTGTTATTTTTTTTGCGAAAAACTCCGCAAATATAAGTTTATTAAGAGAAAACGAATGATTAACAAATTAACCATTGTTTACATATATAAAATATTGTTTTTTAATAGATTGTAGCCCTATGATGTAGATACCATAGAGTATGGTAGCATATTCTTATCTAAAAGAAAGCTACTTATGCCATGAGGGCATTATCATCATTATCTGGAGGAAAGAATAAGGAATTGTAGAAAGTATGTTCTAATATAGCTGGATTGACCTTAGGGCCATTATCAGCTGATAATTTAGAGCTACTATTAGTTGATATCCAAAATCTTGGATTAGATTCTGTGTTTAGATACGCCTCAAATGCTTTTAGTTGGTTCTTCTTACTTGATCTTTTGCTGAGACGCTTAGACAGTTGTGAAAAGAAACTTTCACCATATTCTATATATGCCTCCTGGGACTCTTGTTCTGGCTGACCACCACAGATATCATTAATCTGCTCGTTATCATCAGAGATACCGTGGCAAGCAAAGAGGAAATATAGTATGAGTCCTAAAGTTCGCATATACTTAATCAACACGAAAGGTAGAAATATCTTACGATTCTATCAATAAAATCCAATTATTTGTTGATAATTGAATTTTTCACGGCATTATACAGTTGGTCTAAGTGTATTATTAATTTCTAAATATCAAAATCAAATAATCGAATGGGTTTATTTTCATTTTTAAAAGGTAGCGGATCTAAAGCACTTAAAGAAACAGCAGCACGTAACGAAGCTAAAGCAAGATCAGCAGAAGCAGCAAAAGAAAGGCTCGAAGGCTTACTCGAAGGTGTACTATATAGCGCTGACGTAGGTATCAAAAACATAGACGTAGAGATAGAGAATGATGTCGTCAAGGTATATGGAGAAGCGGGCACTCAAGCAGCGAGAGAAAAAGCGATATTAATCTTAGGCAACATGGAAGGTGTCGCAGCGATAGATGATCGTATATCTGTAGTCAGTGTGGAGCCTGCAAAGCCTGAAGCACAGATGTATCAGGTCCAAAGCGGAGATTCTCTATCTAAGATCGCTAAGCAATTCTACGGAGACCCGATGAAATACACTACGATCTTCGAAGCGAATCAGCCGATGCTAAAGGATCCGAATATTATACACCCAGGACAGACTTTACGTATTCACGCGTTGTAGTACAATTCAATAAGAAAAGTAAAATATTAACCGAAGCTGCTTTAGTGGCTTCGGTTTTTTTGTCTGAACTATTATCAGCCTTTAGCGGACAAGTTTAATTGATTATTATCAATTTGATTTTGCCATCACGCTTTGTCTTCCCCTCTTTGTCTGAATCTTGATCAGCCTCCGGCAGACAGGTCTACAGGATTTCAGGATGAGCAGGATTCCCATATGATTCAGATTTGATAAGTTTCTAAAACTTGTTAAATCTTGCTAAGAATAACCACATCTATTTTCCCCCGCTGGCGGGGGTTAGGGGGTGGAAAATTTGTATAGGTCATGACACTGAAGAAAATTGTCAATCACTCCACCTTAACAACTATCGAAGTATATATAAGTCTCTCCCGATTATCCTCAGGCAAAAACTCCACACTATAACTCCCAACAGCCAACCCAGATAAGTCAACCTGAACCTCACCTCGATACTCATCTTGATCACCTTGCCAAGCCATCTGCCCCATCATATCAAAAACAACCAACAGTCCACGTTGATCCTCAGGAATCTCCACAGTCACAATGTTCCTCACTGGATTAGGATACACTGTCATATCACGCCTATAATAGACCTGCTCACCGAAGACACTCATAAGCGTAGGATCACAAACCTCTGCCTCATCTACTCGCCATCGAGGGAAGTTAGGATAGCTACCAGTAGAAGATGCCTGAGGTAATCTTAATCCTCTCTCTACGAAGTTACAAGCCAGTCCCTTCTCGTCAGGTTTATGTATGACATGCATGATATTAGAACCACTGCCTGGTCTGACATAGATCTTACAATCTGGTGCCAGAGCACTCATAAAAAACGTGGTGCCAAATGGATCTTGCACACCATCGTAGGTGTCTATAAGTATCTTCCCGTCCTCAAGATCGTCCTCCCATAAGTCTACCTGATATAAAGAATCTGTAGCGGATAGATATACGAATCGAGAATTAGGGCTGAACTCTACACTTCCAGATTTGAAATTCTCAGGAGCCGTGAATGCTAAGCTCTTGAAGTTAGAAAATTGTCCTGTCGCTCTATCAAAATCATAAACCCATAGACCATTAGACAATGTAAAAAAAGCATACTTAGTGCCATCAGGAGAAAACTTAGCATCACCAGTGGAGGT
>CALLAG010000350.1 GCA_938002705.1 uncultured Saprospiraceae bacterium
CTTAATAAAGCTAAATCCATCTTCAAAATTGTCACAGTAAGAAAGATAGCTGATCGCGTCTTCTATATCGATATTCCAATCAAGTAATGGACCTGCCTGTTTATCAAATACATTATATCCTGTGACATCTACGTCATCTTGGCATACAGCTATCCATGTATCAACATTATTAGTAGTGTAAGGATATATGAGAGAAGCGGTATTACTCACAATATTAATAGCTGGAAATTGTGCTATATCGCCACTACAATCGATCACCTGTGTTGTAAGCTCTAATACATTTATATCGGATTCTATTCTATTGATTATATCTAACTGAGACACTCCGGTAGATGTATAGATGGATTCTGATACTCTATCTCCACACGGTGTATTATAGCTCAGCTCCACAGATTCTTCAGGATAAGTTACCATCGCCCACCTACCGAGAGAGCTTGACTTTGTGTTATACAATTTAGTATCTAATTCGTGCTCATATTCTATATCAATATAGGATACTGGCTTATCACCTTTTAGGATTACACCTTCATTGTATACGCCTGGACTTGCATTGGCGATCATATAATAACCAAACTCTGATATCTGTTGTGCATCTCCAGAAGACACTTCTTTCCAATAGCCTCTCTCACTTAAGTAGAAAATACTAGCTGAAGGATTAGCTGATGCGATAGTAAGAGGACTATTAGTATCTATGGTCAATGAATTACCTTCAGAACTTGTATTGATATAAAATAACTTGACAGGATCAAGAACCAATAGATTCTTAGACTCATCATATGCGAAGTGTCCCGCTTGAGAGAGCAACTGCTGATCTGTCGTAGAAAAATGATTGACTAGTATATCTGATTGTGGTGTGGTATTCTGAGTGTTGAGAAGCTGTTGCCTATTGATACTTATACTTAGGTCAGTATCTATAGCTATGTTGTCATCGTCAGATGAGATTGTATACTGTCTATGATCTGGGAAAGCGACGATATCCACACCATTGATATCATTCTCTAAGAGTAGCTTATTGCTGAATCCGATCACCTCATTATTACTCATCAAGTATATAACTTGACCGAATTTTCTGAGCTTATCTATATACTCATAGTGGAATTCCTCATAATCGTAATCTTGATCGTTAATCCTAAGCGTATATGTATTAAGTAATGATCCATCATTGTTATAAGCTCTTCCCGTAAGGCCGCTATCCATCGTCGTCTCAGGAATCTCCGTCTGATCTACTACTACCGTATTATCATAATCCTCGTAACACGCTGAGCATAAGATAATTATAGTAAGGTAAGATATTAATTGACGCATAGTATTATGTCTTTTACACATATATAAAGAGAAGAACTGGCATAACGCTGCAAGCTTTTTGATCTTTTTTTATGAAAATACTATATATCTATTCTAAACCTGAGATTAATCCTACGTGATGTGAGAAAATTAGGGATCGCATACTGCTGATTACCAACGGTTTTGATCCAGGTATTAGAAGCGACATTGGCTATCTGTAATAGATTAAAGACTTCCAGACTTAGCCATGTATTCTGTGTCCATCGGAATAGATGGTAGGGTTTATTCTTTCTTTTGGCTTGATTCCACACTTGATAAGCAAATCCGATATCGACCCTCTGATAATTCTTAAATGAAAAAGTATTTCTGAATACTTCATTATTCCCCTTGACACCAAACGGTAATCCCGATCCAAAACTGAGATTAAGATTCATCTTCATATCCTCATTACCCGGTAAGTAATCCTGGAAGAACATAGATAGGTTAAATAACCGATCAGTCGGTCTCGGTACGTAATTGACTACAGTCGCAGTACTATCACCTAAGAATCGCTTCTTATGCTCTACCCCGTCTATCGCCTCCTTGGCACTTAATATAGATACATTAATCCATGACTCGGCTCCGGGGACAAATTCTCCATTGATCCTAAAGTCAAGGCCTGTCACATACCCGCTCGCATTATTGATGCCGGCATATCTGATTCTTACGTTATCTATCTCATAAGAAATAAGATTATCTAATCTCTTATGATACAACTCTGCTATAAGTCTAAATTTTGTCCTACTGATACGTGACCAGTTAAAATCATAACTTAACCCACCGACTATGTGTGTAGACTTTTGAGATCTTATATCTTGATTAACAAGACCAGATGGCATTCTTAATTCTCTGTAGAATGGTGGCTGATAGTAGATGCCTGTCGCTAACTTAAATGTCACATCCCGCTCCCATGACAACGGTTTATAGAACAGCTGTGCACGCGGACTTATATTTGTCTCACCATTATATGACCATCGATTAGCTCTTACGCCTCCTGTAATTTTAATTTCTGAGACTCCCGGATTAGTTATACTCAAACTGTTCTGTACATAAGCTTGTATCCTATTAGAGTTAATAGAATTCTCAGACTTGATGACTTCTGTCAGTAAGACTTCCTCTGAGCTGAACGGTAACGAATATCCTGCCGAGTCTATTCTCTCCCATTCATTTAATCTATCATTAATATTTTCTTCTTGATACTTGACACTCCATTGTATGAAGTTATTGAGAGTAGATGACTCCGCTTGTAATTCTATACCACCTTTAAGTTCTACATTTCCAATATTATTTTTAAGCCTATTACGAGCATACAACTGCTGTGTCCCTACACCTAACACACCTACCTCATTGAGGCCACCATCACCTTCGAGATCTATCTCAACTTGACTTAATCTATAGAACCCCAGTATATCAAATTTCTCACTCTCGTAATTATCATAATAAGAAGCAAGCAACTTAACGAAAATCGGATTGCGATCACGCTCAGGTACGTACGTCAATGATACACCTCCCAGTGCACTTTCAAATTCGCTCACTTCTTGACCCTCAAATACCGTCGTTAATTGTAGTACCTGTGTAAATAATCCTGATGCAGACACTCTCGATGCAGGAATAAATTCATACTGGCTTACATTATAATTAGCCAATACGCCTACTTGTAAGTCTCTATTGATATCATAAGTAATATAGGTCTGTAGATCGCCGAAGTTAGGTGTGTACTCACCACTTACATCCAGAGATCCCAGCAGGTACTGTGTCGTCTTATATCGGGCACCGAATAGATAACGTAATTTGTTATAAGCATTAGGGCCTATTTTTTTGCTGCCTTCCATATGCATAGAAGCACCTAAGAAACTTGCCGTCGCTGATGCCTTGAATGCATCAGGTCTCTTATATTTTATATCAAGAACGGAAGACATCTTATCGCCATACTTAGCTTGGAATCCTCCAGATGAGAAAGCAACTTCCTTGATCAAGTCAATATTAGGAAATGACAGACCTTCCTGCTGACCTGATCGGATCAGCTGTGGACGAAATATCTCAAAGTCATTGACATATATCAGATTCTCATCATAATTACCACCTCTGACATTATACTGTGAGCTGAGCTCACCTCCGGTACCACTTGATGCACCGAGTGCAATCGAGGGTAATATACTTTCAAAATTTCCTGAAGCGGTAGGCAGTTTCTTGAACTCTGTCACCTCTTCTCTGACCATACCCACATCTTCTATTCTACTCGATCGTATAACGATATCTACATCTGATAACTGTGATGCCAGGTCGATATTGACATTTCGCTTGACGCCAGCGGACATCGCATTTATTGTCGCTTTAGCTTCTATGTAGCCTATTCTGTTATATACTATGACCGCATTTTCTCCTGCTTTGATACTGATTCTATATTCGCCATACTCGTCAGTCTCTACAGCGTTATTGGTATCTTTTACATATACTGTTGCATATTCGATTGGTTCTTTAGTATCTATATCTTTGATAACACCGAATACTACAGGATCTTGGGCTTGCGACTGGACAGCTATTAATACAAATGTAGTACACAGTATAAGACTGAGTACCTTAGGGAATCTTACTATATTATAAATCATAGTTGCCTATCTCTATCGCTTTTAATTGTTCTATTGCTCTGGTAGGATCATCAGCTTTGAACACACTACTGCCTGCGACTAATACATCTGCTCCTGCCTCAAGTATAGCAGTGGCATTCTGAAGTCCCACACCGCCATCTATTTCGATCTTGGTAGGTAGGTTTCTCTCGATAATCTTACTCTTAAGAGAACGAATTTTATGTAGAGTTCTGTATATAAACTTTTGTCCTCCAAAACCCGGATTAACAGACATCAGACATACCATATCTAAGTCCTCAAGAACATCATCCAATAGATCGACATTCGTATGTGGATTGACGGCTATCCCAGCTTTAGCTCCTAATTCCTTAATTGTCTGTATGTTCCTATGTGCATGATCCGTCGATTCCAGATGAAAGGTGAGCACCTCTGCACCAGCTTGTATGAATGATGGTATGTATTTTTCTGGCTCTACGATCATCAGATGGACGTCTATCGTCTTCTCACAATGAGAAGCCATCGTCGCTACTATGTTCTGACCAAAAGAAATATTAGGCACAAATCGACCATCCATCACATCTACATGTAACCAGTCTGCTTTGGACTGATTGATCATTTCTATATCTCTCTGCAGGTTAGCAAAATCTGCAGCTAATATTGAAGGGGCAACTAAGAATTCTTTCATTTTATATATTATAAAAATTAAGATTCAAAAATAGCCAAATTAAACTTGAAGTCGTAATCCAGGGTAAATGGCTATATATTTACACCGAATGAAAATAATGAGAGTTACGCTATGGATATAAGCTCGCTTATCGTATATGAAAACGATACTATCGTTGCCCTCAATAAGCCACACGGGCTTCTTGTCCACAAATCATCGATAGCTGCAGATGCTAAAGAATTTGCTCTACAAATGGTGAGAGAATACTGTGAGCAGAAAGTATACTTAGCTCATAGATTAGACAGAAAGACATCTGGCGTTCTGCTATTCTCTAAAAATGAAGAAGAGAACATCTATCTCAATACACTATTCAGCGATAAGCTTATACAGAAGACTTATAGAGCCATAGTAAGAGGTCATACAGATGATAATGGCATTATAGATTACCCACTCAAGAATGATAGACTAAAAGTACAAGAGGCCATTACACATTATAAGACCATCAGCAGATACGAAATTAATCTCCCTAATGAAAGGCATGCCACATCCAGATATAGCTTAGTAGAACTATACCCTACTACTGGAAGATATCATCAGTTACGTAAGCATATGGCGCATATAAGACATCCTATCATAGGTGATAGACCGCATGGCTGTAATAAGCAGAATCGGATTTGGAAGGCCCATTTCGATATGACAACTATGCTTTTGCATGCTGAGCGCCTTATTTTTAATCATAAGAAATACGGCACTATAGAGATATATGCTCCAATAAATCAAGTATTTAGCGACACTTTAGACATGCTACGAGTACAAAATATCAGCTAAAGCTTTGACAAACAATTACATAAGTAAGAGTATTGAATATATTAAGCCTACCTTTGCACCACTTTTCATAAAAAATAGCTTCCATTGGGAAAATTTAAAAAATTAGGTCTTTCAGAAGAGATCGTTAAGGTCATCACAGAAATGGGTTTCGAAGAACCCACAGACATACAAAAAGAAGCCATCCCGAGATTACTGTCAGAAGACAGAGATATGATCGGCTTAGCTCAGACAGGTACGGGTAAGACTGCAGCATTCGGACTACCTCTATTAGAGAGAATAGATTCTTCAGATAAGTTTACACAAGGTCTTATCCTTGCGCCTACCAGAGAATTAGGTAAGCAAATAGCTGAACAGCTGAATATATTCAGTAAATATCTTCCCAAGATAAATGTGCTTGCCGTATATGGCGGTGCCTCTATCATGGATCAGATCAAAGCACTAAGAAAGCCACAGCATATCATAATAGCCACTCCTGGTAGACTGATAGATCTAATTAAAAGAAAAGCTGTCAAATTAGAAGAATTACGGTACCTGGTACTTGATGAAGCTGATGAGATGCTCAATATGGGTTTTAAAGACGAATTAGAAGAAATTCTGAGCTTTACTCCTGAGGAAAAACTAACATGGCTATTCTCAGCAACTATGCCTGGGCATATCAAGAAGATCGTCCAGAGGTTCATGGAGAATCCTATAGACATAAGAGTAAACACTAAGCAAGAAGTCAATCAAAACATAAAGCACCTCTACACTAAAGTAAGGAATAAAGATAAGATGGAAGCCCTCACAAGGTTCATAGATATCTATGAAGATATGAGAGGTGTCGTATTCTGTAGAACAAGACAAGATACTCAGAGACTTGCAGAAGACTTACTATCTAAGGGCTATAGAGCTGATGCGATACATGGTGACTTATCACAAGCACAGAGAGAAAGAGTGATGAAGAGATTTAAGAAAGGCGAACTGGCGATGCTTATCGCTACCGATGTTGCAGCAAGAGGCATAGATGTCAATGACCTTTCGCATGTATTCCACCACTCACTACCTGATGACAATGCTTATTATACACATAGAAGTGGTCGTACAGCAAGAGCTGGTAAGAAAGGTATCTCTATGGTATTCATCAACGGAAGTGAAGAATATAAAATAAGAAGAATAGAAAATCAGCTCGGTATATCTATCAAGAAAATAGAAATTCCTGATTCTCAAGAGATCGCCAGAATACGTATCAAAAGATGGTGTGAAAAAATGCTGGACCCTGAAACAAAAATCAGAGTACCAGAAGACATGCTCGCTCAAGCTTATCTGCAGTTAGTAGATATGGATAAGGAAGAAATTATCGGTCACTTCCTATCTTCTATGATGAGAAATATGAATCTCGGATCATCAAGAGATCTCAATGATGACTCTAAAGGCGGCGGCGGAGATAGATCCAGACGTGGAGGTGGTGGTTACGGCAGAAAAGGCGGTAGCGGCGGCGGAAGAAGTAGAGATAGAGATAGAAGCAGACGTAGAGGTTCTGGTGGCGGTAGCGATAGAAGCAGCAGAGGATCTGGCGGCAGCGGAAGAAGCTCCGGCGGCGGATTCAAAGGCAAAAAGAAAAGCTCTGGCGGAGGCGGTTACAGAGGTAAGAAATAGGATCAGCTACGATTATAAAATCTAAGGTCAATAGATTATTTAATTCGTCGAACTTAATAGCGAATTTAGATTGCACAAGTAAACTAAGTATTACTTAGTTTTAGTGCTAAGATTCCACAATAAATGAATGTTATACTTG
>CALLAG010000351.1 GCA_938002705.1 uncultured Saprospiraceae bacterium
TTTTCTGAGATCGATTTTGTGGCTAATGCCAAAGAAGGTATCGCAGTAGATTGGCCTATTAGATATAAGGATATAGCACCGTGGTATGATTATGTAGAGTCATTCGCGGGGATAAGCGGAAGAGCAGAAGGACTGCCACAATTGCCAGATGGTAAGTTTCTCCCTCCTATGGACTATAACTGCATAGAAGAACATGTCAATGATCAGCTTAGAGCTAAATACCAAGATAGAATAATGACTATAGGTCGTGTAGCTCACCTTACGGAACCTATTAACGGTAGAGGTGTGTGTCAGTCACGTAATAGATGTATGCGTGGGTGTCCTTATGGAGCATATTTTAGCTCTAATGCAGCAACATTACCGAGAGCAGAAGCGTCAGGTAATATGACATTACTGACTCATGCTATCGTAACTGAAGTAGTATATGATGACAAAACTCAGAAGGCCACAGGCGTGAGAGTCAAGGATGCTAATACTCTGGAGACTAAAGAATTCTTTTCTAAAATCGTATTCTTAAATGCATCATGCTTCGGTACTACATCGATTATGATGCAGTCTAAGTCAGAACGATTTCCTGATGGATTAGGTAATGATAGTGGGGAGTTAGGTCATAATGTAATGGATCACCACTTCCATGTAGGAGCAGGAGGATCAAGTGACGAATGGCAAGATCAATACTTCAAAGGTCGTCGTCCTAATGGCATCTACGTACCACGATTCCGTAATATCAATGCCAAGACTAAGATGAAAGACTTCTTAAGAGGTTATGGATACCAAGGAGGTGGTAGTCGAGAAGGATGGGGTAGGTCGATGCCAGCTGAGGTTGCAGCATATGGTGCAGACTTCAAACAGAACTTAGCTAATCCTGGAAAGTGGAAATTTATGTTTTTTGGATTCGGTGAGACATTACCATATCATGATAATAAAATCTCTCTTAACGAAAATGTCAAAGACAAATGGGGTATGCCTACATTAATCATGGATGCCGATATAAAGGAGAATGAGATAGCAATGCGAAAAGATATGGTGCAGCAAGGAGTAGAGATGTGTGAGAAAGCAGGACTCAAAGATATCTACCCGTATGAAGGAGAATTTCAGATGGGATTAGGTATCCATGAGATGGGTACTGCAAGAATGGGCAGAGATCCTAAGACTTCGGTACTCAACAAATGGAATCAAATCCATGCTGTCAAGAATGTCTTCGTTACCGACGGAGCATGTATGACATCTGCAGCATGTGTCAATCCTTCATTAACGTACATGGCACTGACCGCAAGAGCTGCAGACTATGCAGTCAAAGCCCTAAATAATAACGAGATATAATAAACGACAACAATCGATAATTATGAAAAATCAGAATAAAGAAAAAACGATGATCAGTAGGAGAGAGGCTCTTAAGACATCTACATTAATGTTAGGCTATGCACTCACTGCAAGTGCAGCTACGGCGGTACTTAATGGATGCAAGGCTGACAAAGCTCCAGACTGGATGCCTTCTAATATGACATTAGATCAGAGTAAGTTAATAGCAGAAGTAGCTGAGATGATCATACCAGCTACTGATATACCAGGTGCTAAGGCCGCTCTTGTAGATAGGTTCATAGATTCTATGTGTGAGGCATATCCAGAAGAAGAGAGGAATATGTTTATACAAGGACTCTCATTATTTGATACTAAAGCGCAAGCTATAAATCAGAAGTCCTTCTTGGATAGTGATGAGCCCGGTCGCAAAGCTGTTCTTGATGAGATGGTAACTGAAAGTAAGGATAGTGATGAGCCACATATATTTGATATGGTCAAAGAAATGACTGTACTGGGTTACTGCTCATCTGAGATAGGTGCTACGGAATTATTGAACTATGACCCTATTCCTGGTCCATTTGTAGGTTGTGTTGATTTTAGTACTGTAGGAGCAACTTGGGCGATATAAAAACAATTACATATTTTGACTTATGATAAGTAGAAGAAGATTTGGAAGGGATGGTTTGATATTGACATCCGCAACTTTGGCCGGATTATATCTAGCATCTTGTAAGAATGAAGTGAATACCGTAGTACCTGCAGACTTAAAAGATGGGAAAGTATTTTTTAAATTGTCACTAGCACAATGGTCTTTCCATAAAGCATTACAAGGTGGAAAGATGGATCACTTAGAGTTTGCCGATAAGGCAAAAGCTTTAGGATTTGATGGTATAGAATATGTCAACCAATTCTTTAAAGACAAAGCCACTGACAACAGCTATCTGCACAGAATGAATGTAAGAGCGAGGTCAGCAGGTGTAGAGCAGCTTATAATTATGGTAGATGGCGAAGGTGGGCTTGCGACGCCTGATAAGAAAGGCTTAGCCATGTCTATAGAGAATCACAAAAAATGGGTCGATGCAGCTTCTACATTAGGATGTCATTCTATCAGAGTCAATTGCCATGGTAAAGGTACTCCAGAAGAAGTAGCTGCGGCCGGAGTAGAAGGATTATCAAAACTATCGGAAATTGCAGCTAAGCAGAATGTCAATGTTATAGTAGAGAATCATGGCGGTTACTCATCAGATGGACAATGGATGTCATCTGTAATAGAGAAAGTCAATATGGATAACTGCGGCACATTACCAGATTTCGGTAATTTCTGTGTAGAAAGAGAAGGCGGTGAGATGTGGGGGACACCATGTATCAAAGAATACGATAAGTATAGGGGCGTCAAAGAATTACTACCCTATGCTAAGGCAGTCAGTGCTAAGGCTTATGACTTTGATGAGAAAGGTATGGAGACGACTATTGATTACAAAAAAATGTTATCACTTGTCAAACTTGCTGGCTACAAAGGATATATAGGCGTAGAATATGAAGGAGAAGTATTGCACGAAGAAGAAGGTATTGTCAAGACGAGAGATCTCCTATTAGCTGTTGCTAAGGAGATATAATAGCACTCAATAAGAATAATTGAAGGTTGCTAATCCGATTTTCGAGGATGTATAATCAACTTCAGCCATTTAGGTAAATAATATTTTGTGACTATCGGCTTTTGAGTACCTATAATTATTGAATAGTATTTCTTAAGTCAATTCTCTTTTTTCTTGATAAAAAAGAGACAAACCTGTCTGCCAGTAGGCTGAAAATCAAGTCAAATCAAAGGCTCAACTCT
>CALLAG010000352.1 GCA_938002705.1 uncultured Saprospiraceae bacterium
GTTTCTATGGATTGTATAGATGCATTATGTGAAGAGCCAGTATGGGTTGACGCAAACTGTAGCTTAGTTGGTTGGTCATTAGATAGTGACACATTCTTCTTCGAAGGAGATGCATGTAGAAAAATTATTAATACATATACAGTAATTGACTGGTGTCAGTATGATCCTAATAGTGTTGATTCAAGAGGAATCTGGACTTGGACTGTAATAGGTAAGTTAATAGATCCATATCCACCAGTAGTAACTGCTACTAATGGAATGTTCCCTGCTGTGCCAGGAG
Source organism: uncultured Saprospiraceae bacterium (assembly GCA_938002705.1). Taxonomy (GTDB): domain Bacteria; phylum Bacteroidota; class Bacteroidia; order Chitinophagales; family Saprospiraceae; genus RFSX01. The sequence goes on from CALLAG010000352.1 coordinate 281, forward strand.
GTTCAGGATCAGTTAATCCTACTTCAGGTGCATGTGTAGGATTTGCTACGGCTGCTGCAACTGCAACTGATACAAGTATAGATGATGACGGAAATGTTATCGATAACGCTTGTCCAAGTCAGTGGTTAAAGTGGAATGTATATGTTGATATAGGAAATGATTGGACTTTTGATAGAGAGTGGAGTTCATTTGTAGCTGAGGATAAGAATACTGCTACAGATCCATTATGGTCAGAAGACAATGCAGCGGATAACATCGCAGCTTACGGATATGAGATTCCTGATGTAAGAGTTGGAAATACTGGTGGTGTAGATAACGCTACTGACTTTGCAACTGAGCCAGGTTTTGAGTATGTGATCAATATTCCAGATGCGATTCCTGCAGATTGTGGTGAGACACAACACAGAGTTGTATGGAAAGTATATGATGGTTGTGGTAATGTTGCTTCAACAACAAGCTTCTTTACTGTTTCTGATCAGAAAGCGCCAACACCTTACTGTGTTAACTTAAGTACAGCACTTATGGCTGATCCTGATGGAGCAGGTCCAGAAGTTTCTATGGTAGAATTATGGGCTATCGACTTTGATTTTGGAAGTTTCGATAACTGTACTGATTACGAAAACTTAAGATACACGTTTACTGATGTAGCACCGGATAACGATCCAGATTACATACCAGCACAAAGATCTTCAGCAAGAAGATTTACATCAGCTGACTTAGCAGGTACTACTAATGCAGTGTTAACTGTACCAGTATATGTTTGGGATGCTTGTAATAACTATGATTTCTGTTTAGTTAATCTAAGATTAATTGATAACAACGATCCTACAGGAACTGGTGGAACTGGTAGCATTGCAGGAACTGTAGTTACAGAGTTTGGAGAGACAGTAGAGCAAGTTGATGTTGCTAATGAAGACATGATGTTTACAGCAACAATACACGATATGACAGATGATTCAGGATCATATGCTTTTGAGCACAATGGAATGAATAATGATTTTGAGGTAACAGCATCTAAGAATGATGATTACTTAAATGGTGTAAGTACTTTAGACCTTGTAATAATTCAGAGACACATTTTAGGAAGTGCTACATTAGATAGCCCTTACAAAATGATAGCAGCTGATGTTAACAATGATAAAGCAATTACAGCTATAGATTTAATACAGCTTAGAAAGTTAATCTTAGGTATCTATGATGAGCTTCCTAATAACTCAAGTTGGAGATTTGCAGATGCAAGTACAACGATTGATATTTCTAATCCTTGGAATACAATTGATGAAACTATCAACATCTATAATTTAACAACTGACATGATGGATGAGAACTTCATCGGAGTTAAGATTGGTGATGTTAACCAAAGTGTTGTTGCTAATGCAGCTTCTACTACTACAGAAAGCAGGTCTGCAGCATCTATTGATGTATCATATGCAGATAGAGCTATCGAAGTAGGTGAGTTAGTTGAGTTAGTAATCACAGGAGAGTCATTAACTGACTTATACGGTTACCAATTTACATTAGAAACAGAAGGATTAGAATTAGTGGAAGTCGAGTCAGGAATGATTGAAGTAACAAATGCTAACTTCGGAGCTTTAGGTAATAAAGTAACAACAAGTTGGAACACGTTATCTCCAGTCAATGCTAACGGAGACTTATTCACTATGACTTTCAAATCAAATGTATCAGGACAATTATCTGATATCTTAGACTTGAACAGTAGTGTAACAAGAGCTGAGGCTTATGTTGGTTCTAATCTTGATATAGTAAAGGTTAATCTTACTAACAGAAATGGAGATGTTAATTATGCTCTTTACCAAAATGAGCCTAATCCATTCTCTAACAACACTGTTGTAGGATTTGAATTACCTGAAGCAGGATCTGCTACACTTACAGTACTTGACGTAACTGGAAAAGTATTGAAAGTAATAGCTGGAGATTATGTTCAGGGTTACAACGAACTAGAATTGAGTAAATCAGATTTCGGTAGTACAGGTGTATATTACTATCAGTTAGATAGTGGTGACTTCACAGCTACTAAGAAAATGATTATAATCGAGTAGTACTAGAATAAAATCGGTTTTTGGGATGGCCTCTCTCCACTTGTGGAGGGGGGCTTTTTTATATTAAAAAAAACATATGTAATATTTAACTAATATGAGGTATTACTACATATTACATTTTTCCTACATTTGTCTAATCAAGTAGAATACCTCTCAGCATTCTATTAGATACAACCTACACCTACCACATAAGAAGAGTTAATAGATCCTTAGATATACTAAATATTTAATCATTTGGGTATAAGCGTACGCTATACACCCAGAACAGTAATTTAAAAGAGGATCTCATGAAGTTTTTGAATCTATTAAACAGTAAGTCTATATCAAAATTAGTGCTCTTGATAGCACTTTTGATATGTGGAAGCTCCCATTTCCGATTATCAGCACAATGCTCATTAGCATGTAATGGTGCTACTCAAGTTTCTTTAGATAGTAATTGTGAAGCAATTATTACGCCAGCAATGATATTACAAGACTCCACATCATGTATGATGGGGGATTTCTTAGTTGAAGTCCGTGATGAATACGAGCAAATTATCTCTACTAGTCCAATTGTTACTGCAGATCTTATAGGTAAGATTGTTAGTGCAAAAATTATGGATACTAATAGTGGTAATTCATGTTGGGGATTTATAACTGTGGAAGATAAATTAGGTCCTGTCGCAACATGTCCCACTCCAAATGTCATTTCAATTAACTGCGCTGTAATGGACGCATATACAGGTCCAGAGTTTATAGATAACTGTGACGGCGTAGTAGAGCCAGTATTACTGAGCGAGTCAATAGAAACATTGTGTGATACAAACTTTATTAAAAAGGTAACTAGGACTTATACTGCATTTGATAGTAGAGGGACAAAGGCTCCTATGGATTGTACAGTAGAAATAAATTTAGAAAGAATAGATACTTCAGTCGTATTATATCCTGAAGATTTTGTTGCGAGAGATAATACACAACTTGATTGTAGTGGACAACCTTGGGACCTTAATGGTAACAATTACCCTGATCCTGAAGAAGTAGGTGTTCCTCAGTATCCGACTAACTTTAATGGTATATTAGATACCTTAGATTTGTTCCCGTTTCCAGATGTTTACTGTAATACTGTTGTAACTATTACTGATACAGAATTACCTACTATCGGCTGCACTAGAAAAATCATAAGAAGGTACGAGTTAAGAGAGTGGCACTGCATGGGAGAAGTAGTAGATGTACACATCCAGACAATAGAAATAACAGATAGATTAGGCCCAGAATTAATATGTGGCCAGAATATTACGGTTACAACTAATACCTTAACTGGTTCACAGTCAAGTGTATATGGTAATGTTACTTGTGGTGCAACAGTAAACTTAGGACTACCAACAGTATCAGATAATTGTACTCCAACAGAAAATATAACTTTTGATTTATTATATCCAGGTGGTACTACTTTTGATTATGACCTATCAAGTCAAGTAACACTACAGATGGGATTAAGTATAGTAGAGTTTACTGCATATGACGAATGCTATAATTCCAGTAAGTGTAACATACACGTTAATGTAGTAGATAATACACCTCCAGTAGCTGTATGTGATCAGCATACTGTAGTTTCTTTAACTACTGGCGGAGAAGCAGTTGTACATGCGACTAGTTTTGATGATGGATCTTATGATGACTGTAAGGATCACTGTATGCTTGTAAGGAGAATGACTGCCGGTACTTGTGAGCAGAAGATTCCAGAATTTTGTGATCTGAGATATGTTGGTACTGATAATGGTAGTTATTACTACCTATCTAATTATGATATATCAGCAGATATAGCAAAGGGTAGAGCAACTGCATATGGTGGTTCTTTAGTGGTTTTTGACTCAGAAGAAGAGGAAGAATTTGTAGTAGATGCAGTAAGAAGTATCTATGCTGGAAGGTTCTGGACTGGTGCTAAGCGATTTGGAAGTGGGTTCTTGTGGGACGATCATACGGAATTAGAATATACTAACTGGGGACCTGGACAACCTTCTAATGACCCAGGTGAAGACTGTGTTATGGTTACACCTAATAATGACTGGAACGATGCTTCTTGCTTTGGAGAGTGGAGATATGTATTAGAGATAAAAGATATTAATGGCTTTAGCCGTATTGCTAATTTCTGTTGCTCTGATGTATTAGAAGAGCAGATGGTTGTATTCAGAGTTGTTGATTTATTCGGTAACTTTAATGAATGTATGGTTAACGTTAATGTACAGGATAAATTAGCGCCACAGCTAATATGCCCAGCTGATCAGACTGTAGATTGTGACTTACCATATGATATGTCTAATCTTGATTTGGCATTCGGTACAGCGACAGTATTAGATGATTGTGGTAATAATGCTCCTGTAGAGAATCCTGATAACCAGACAAATCAATGTAATATAGGTCAACTTGTAAGAGTATTTACAGCTACAGATAATGGTGGACTGTCAAGTACTTGTAAGCAAGTTATAACATTCGAAAACGACGATGTATTTGACTTCAATGATATAGTATGTCCAAGAGATACGACTATTATCGGATGTACTGCAGCGACAGAATTGACACCTGAACTATTAGGTACGCCAACTTATTCAAGTGATAACTGTGATCTTATAGGTGTAGATTTTGATGATGAAGTATTTACTTTTAATAATCAAAGTACTGACGCATGTCTTAAAGTATTAAGAACATTCAACATAGTAGACTGGTGCCAGAATGATACAGTAAGTGGACTATATCCGATATTCAGCTGCCAGCAAGTCATTAAGATATCAAATGGTGTAAAGCCAGTTATATCTGGTTGTAAAGCAGAGCAAGTATGTACTTATGATTCGGAATGCTTAAATGGATTTATTGAATTAGAAGTAACAGCTACAGACGATTGTACAGATGCATCTAACTTAAGATGGAGATACCAAGTATTCGCTGGTGAGTTGGGCTTAGGTCCAGTAGATTTTACTAATCCAGTTATCGATACTACAGGAGATGGTGATACAGCTAATGCAAGTGGTAAATACCCAATAGGTTCTCATATAGTAAGATGGACTTTCTTTGATAGATGTGGTAACGCCACGACTTGTGATCAGCCATTTACAATACAGAGTTGTAAGGCAGCTACTGCATATTGTATTAATGGTCTTGCTGTAGACTTGATGCCTATGGATACAGATAATGACGGTGACGTTGATTTTGGTATGGTAGAATTATGGGCATCAGATTTTGATGCAGGTAGTTATCACCCTTGTGGTCTTGAAGTGTTCTTATCATTTTCTCCGGATACATCAGAGAGAAATATAACATTCGATTGTACTAACATAGGAATGAATTCAGTAGATATATATGCCTCAGTTGCAGGGCCAGAAGGCATATTAATACAGTCATTCTGTACATCATTTATCGATGTACAAGATAATACAGGCGCTTGCGTAGGTATGAGACCACTTGTGGATGTAGATGGAGAAGTCTACACGGAAGAATTAGAAAAAGTAGAACATGTAGATGTATCATTAGTAGGTAGTAACCTTTCTGATGAGACTAATAATACAGGAGAGTATGCATTCCCTAATATGCCTATGGGAGGTCAGTATACGGTTAATCCTTATAGCAATGAGTCACCACTTAATGGTGTATCTACGCTTGATCTGATTACTATACAAAGACACATATTAGGAGATGTAGCGCTTGATAGTCCATATAAGATTATAGCTGCAGATATCAATAATGATAATAGTCTTACAGCTATTGACCTTATTGAATTAAGAAAATTAATCCTTGGAGTATACGATGAGTATCCTAATAATGATTCTTGGAGATTCGTAGACCAGTCATACACTTTCGTTGATCCTACTAATCCATTTAATGAAACTTTCATGGAGGATTATGTGATCAATAATTTAGACAGTGATATGCATATAGACTTTATAGCTGTCAAGGTAGGAGATGTTAATAGTTCAGTAATTGTTGATGCTAATGCTACAGATATCGATAAGAGAAATAATAGCACAGTAGAAATTACTTACTCAGATATGACTGTCGAAATGAATGAAATTGTAGAAGTACCATTTACAATTAATAAGAATGATATCAGTGGTTTCCAGATGGCTATTAATTTTGATAGTGATCTATTATCTAACGTTGAGCTAGCTAATGTAAATAATACATTAGATGCTTCTAATTACAGAATTGTTGGTGATCAAATATTGATCAGTTGGAATACAAATACAACTATAGATAATAACGAAATATTTATAGTAAGAGCTAAGGCAAATGCATCAGGATCAATAGCAGATGCATTTAGTGTAGACAATAGATTAATTACGCCTGAGGTATATACATCTAATGGAGATATCAATCTTCCAGTTATTAATGTAGAAGGAGGTGATCAGAATAGTTTAGCATTCAGGCTATTCCCTAATCAGCCAAATCCATTCTCTGTAGAGACTGAAGTTAGATTCTCAGTACCTAATGATGGAGATGTACAGATAACTGTAGTAGATGTAGAAGGTAGAATAGTACAATCTGATAAAGCATATTACACTGCAGGTACACATGCAGTAAGATATGAAGCTTCAGATCTTGGTACAGCAGGTATATATTACCTTACAATAAAGACAAACAATGATAATGCTACCATGAAAATGGTGATGCTTAAATAATCATATAAAGATTTACTGTTTTTGGGATGAGGCCCCTCTTCATTAAGTTGAAGGGGGTCTTTTTTATTTGAACTATTCACATTCATAATATATTATAATAACATGGGTAGAATAATGGGTATTGATTATGGAATGAAAAAATGTGGGATAGCAGTTACAGATCCCCAGCAGATTATAGTGAGCCCACTAAGAACGGTAAAGACATCTTCAATGCTTTCATTTCTTAAGATATACTTTGCTGAGGAGCCAGTAGATAAGATGATATTTGGATATCCTACGCATAAGGATGGTAAGCCGACTTATGTGGTAGATCTGATTGAAGAATTTAAAATCAAACTCTTAAAGCAATTTCCTGAAATGAAAGTAGATTTTCAAAATGAAAATTTTACATCTTTACAGGCGAAAGAAATAATGATCCAAAGTGGACTGTCAAAGAAACAAAGACAGGATAAATCACGCATTGATAAAATAAGTGCAGTCCTAATACTACAACGATACCTTAATCACATATAATAATGATTTTACCTATATACGCATACGGCCAGAAAGTTCTCAAGAGAAAAGCAGATGCCATTGATTCAGAATATGAAGACTTAGATGTATTGTTAGATAATATGTGGGAGACGATGTATAATGCTAAAGGCGTAGGCCTTGCAGCTCCACAGATAGGCAAAAGCATAAGAATATTCTTAGTAGATACAGTACAGATGGAAGATGAAGAAAAAGAGATGACTGGTATCAAAAAGGTATTTATCAACGCAGAAATAATAGAAGAATCTGGAGAGGAGAAAGCCTACGAAGAAGGTTGCCTTAGTATACCAGATATAAGAGGTGACGTCAAGCGCTTATCTGATATTAAAGTTGTCTATTATGATGAGAACTTCCATAAGCACGAAGAATCTTACGATGGTATAAATGCAAGAGTCATCCAACATGAGTATGACCATATAGAAGGTAAGCTATTCACTGAGATGCTCCCACCATTAAGAAAGCAACTTGTCAAGCGTAAACTTGAGAACATTAAGAAAGGCAAGGTTAGATCAGATTATAGGATGAGATTTGCGAAACTGTAGTGCTATTTTCTTCCGAAGTCAGCTGGAATCTCTCCCCATGTAGATGTTTTCCACTTTATGATCTTAGTCTCATAATCATTCTTGTGTAGCCATGATAGGGCTCTATCCATAAGTTCAAATAAAGACCTATTCTTATCAGACTGCTGTAGAGTGGTCTTGACTTTCTTATTACGTACCCATGCCATTGCCGTCTTAGAGTCTGTATATATAATAGTATGAGAATTATTCAGCTTCTTAAGGTAAGCTAATCCGTGTACTAACGCTAAGAATTCGCCTACATTATTAGTCCCTTCTTCATAAGGACCTTTTAAGAATATCTGCTCTTTAGATATAGTATGTACGCCTCTGTACTCCATCAGACCGGGATTGCCACTGCATGCTGCATCTACAGAGATACTATCAGCTATTATTTCATTACTATATTGCTGTACATTTTTTGCTTTTGTTTTTTGCTTTTTATTGATATGATTGGTCGCTTTCTGACTGAAGGCTTCTGTAGCTTCCTTCTGTGTTTTGAATGATTTGTACTTTGCATTTGGGTATCCTACGACTTGGGCTTGACATTCTGACCAGCTGCGATAAATGCCAGGTTTTTGACCAACCCACACGACATAATATTTACTTTTGTTACTCTTAGCCATTTATAAAAAACATATATAATATAATCACTATGTATATTGATACCCACGCTCATATCTATTCTGACAAGTTTACTGATGACATAGATCAAGTCATTGTAAGAGCACTTGATAGCAAAGTTAACAAGATATTTATGCCTAATATCGATATCGAATCTATAACTGGTATGCATGGCTTAGCGGATAGGTACTCAGATATGTGTTATCCGATGATGGGCTTACACCCATGTTCTGTAGATAAGGAATATAAGAGCGTACTGACTGAAATGAAGTCTCATATAGATAGTGGCAGAAAATATTTCGGAATAGGGGAGACAGGCATTGACTTATATTGGGATGTTAGTTTTAAAAAAGAGCAGATTGCTGCTTTTGAGATGCAAATAGAATGGGCAAAAACCTATCAACTACCTATAATTATTCACTCAAGAGACTCTTTAGATTTGACCATTGATATTATTTCTAATTACCAAGATGGATCTCTAAGTGGAATATTCCACTGTTTTAACGGAACAAAAGATCAATGTAGACAGATAGCGGATGTCAACTTTTATATGGGCTTAGGAGGCGTAATTACTTATAAAAATGCTGGGCTTAATGATATGGTCTCATATATGCCACAAGAATATATGCTTCTCGAGACAGATGCCCCATACTTAAGTCCTGTTCCGAAAAGAGGTAAAAGGAATGAAAGTGCCTATGTTCCATATGTCGTAGATAAGATATGTGAGGTACGAAATGAAGAAATCAAACAAGTAAGTAGCTATACTACCTTAAATGCTAAGAAAATATTCCAACTAAGTACTGAAAAAGAGTACATTTGAACTTACTAGGAGAGTTGGCCGAGTGGCTTAAGGCGCTCGCTTGGAAAGCGTGTATACTCCAAAAGGGTATCAAGGGTTCGAATCCCTTACTCTCCGCTTATTTATTTTTTTGGTCAGACATTAGATGTTTATATTGATATAGTTAGTAATAATATCTTGCACAACACCAAAAAAAGTATTTCTAACATCTTATTTATATATAAGAAGAATTTTACATAAGAAATACAACCAATTATCAGTATAAAATATGATTAGTATAATTATACAACTAATACAAATATTTCTATTTTAGGGTTTTTAAACCAATTTCATTACAGACTTACACGAAGAAAAATTTATCGTCATGCAAAAATTACTTTTTACATTTTTTTTAATCTGCGGAATTAGCCTTTTAGGGTTCTCAGACTTAGTGGCACAAGCAGCAACGGCAGCCGAAGAAGGTGGAATGTTCCAAGTACTAAAGGAAAAATTCATTGAAGGGGATTGGAAATTTATGAGTCTTGTACTTGTTACTCTTATTCTTGGTTTGGCATTTTGTATCGAGAGAATTATCACTCTTAATATTGCGACTACTAATACATCTAAATTATTATCACGTATAGACGAGAGATTAGCTGATAACGATCTGGACGGAGCTCAGGAAGTTGCTCGATCTACTCCTGGTCCTACTGCAAGCGTTCTGTATGAAGGTCTTAGAAATGCTCACAACGGCCCAGAGGCTGTAGAGAAAGCTATCGTATCTTATGGTAGCGTACAGATGGGATTACTAGAGAAAGGACTTGTTTGGATATCACTATTTATCGCTATAGCACCGATGCTTGGATTTATGGGTACGGTAATAGGTATGATTGAAGCCTTTGATAGAATTCAGGAGGCAGGGGATCTTTCTCCATCAGTAGTTGCAGGGGGTATTAAGATTGCCTTATTGACTACAGTATTCGGTCTTATCGTAGCGATTATACTTCAGATTTTTTATAATTATATAGTATCAAAAATTGATGGTATCGTCAATAAAATGGAAGAATCTTCTATTGGATTGGTAGATGTTATGTCTAAGAATGGATTATTCAAATAATTGATTTTATAATTTCTAAAAAATAAATTAAAGATTATGAAATCACTATTCACACTACTAACTAAAAGAGGGCAATTATTCTCTCTGATATTAGCTATAGTATGTATCGTTATAGTATTCGCATCTATATTGGGTGGCTTAGGAAGCGCCGGATATTCGACAAGCTTAGACTTGGTACCTATTATGCAAGATGAAGACAGCACTCAGTCTTTTGATTTCTTTAGACCAGCTGTAGTTATTCCTGCTTATCTAGCAATAATATGTTTCGTACTTATGATATTAGGTGTATTCAAAGATATTATCTCTGACCCTAAAGGTTCTATGAAAGTAATCATCGGACTTGTAGTCGTCACAGTAGTATTCTTTGCATTATACAGTTCTAGTGCTGCAGAACATACTGGTAAGATCGAGTCATTAGTACAAGAATTTGATGTAAGTGATAATATCAGTAAAATGATAAGCGGTGGTATCAAGACCACTGTAGGACTTGCAATTCTTGCTGCAATAAGTATGGTATTAATGGAGATCTGGAACATGTTTAAATAATATATTATGCCAAGTAAAAGAGAAAGAAAAGCACCAGAAGTTAATGCTGGCTCTATGGCAGACATAGCGTTCCTGTTATTAATATTTTTTCTGGTGACAACAACTATTGCTGTTGATAAAGGTGTACTCGTTAAGTTACCGCCTTGGTCTAACGAGCCGCCACCAGAGATGAAGATGAATACAAGGAATGTGTATTCTGTTCTTGTCAATGCTAATAACGACCTATTAGTAAGAGGTGAGCCTAAGGATATAAGAGACTTAAGAAAGGATACTAAAGAATTTATCATGAATCCGAGAAAGTTAGATGACATGGCTGAGAAGCCTACTAAAGCCATCATATCTCTCAAGAATGATAGAGGAACTAAGTATAAGACATATCTAGAAGTATACAATGAATTAAAGGCGGCCTATAATGAGCTAAGAGAAGAAGAATCTAAGAAGAGGCACGGCAAGTCATATGAATTTATCACAAGAGATCAGCAGAGAGAGATAAGGAGTGCTATTCCTTTAGTAATCTCGGAAGCTGAACCTACTAACTTTGGAGAGGAAAACTAATCACTATGGGAAAGTTTACTAAAAAAAGAGGAAAGGCAAATCCAGAAGTATCAACGGCTTCATTACCTGATATCATTTTCATGCTCCTGTTTTTCTTTATGGTTGTGACAGTATTGAGAGATTCTGAACTTAAAGTAGCTAACAACCTACCAAGTGCATCAGAGCTGACTAAACTGGAAAAGAAATCACTTGTAAATCACCTACTGGTAGGTAAGCCAGTAGAGAAATACCAAGCAACTTATGGTACGAAGCCACAATTACAATTAGGCGATAAGTTCGCTGATATCAAGGATATACCACTATTCATAGAGAAACATAGAACTTCTGTGAATGAGAAAGAGATTCCACAAATTATATCATCTCTCAAAATAGATGGTGATGTAACTATGGGTTTCATTACAGATATAAAAACGCAACTAAGAAAGGCTGGACAACTAAAAGTTAATTACTCTGCAAAACCAAAAACAGTCAAATAGTTCT
>CALLAG010000353.1 GCA_938002705.1 uncultured Saprospiraceae bacterium
CACGTAATTCCATTATAAGCTCCATGAGGTAACTCTTAAGTGCTTTGTAAGAATTATGATCAAGCTGCATACTCAATATAGAAAAGAGACCATCTATATTGCATATACTTAACTGATCTACAGCACTACATTCATGACCAGTGTCTAACTTCGCTCTCTCAACATTCCACTGATCTTCTGCCGACTTAATGGATTCTTTAGTCAACTGATAATTATGCTCTGTGGCGTACCTATGGACTGATATCAGAGCTTTATCTACTTTATAGAAATTGGCTATCTGATCTTGCCCTGTTGATGTTATCGAAGTCGACAACAATAATAATATTGTGAAAGATAAATATCTCATATTAGTTTTTTTTACATCAATAAAATCCTCAGACTACATCTGTCTCATGTATAAATAACAGCGGTATACTAACTTTCTGAATCAGTTCCTTTGTAATGCTTTTAAATAATAAAGCACTAAAAAAATTCTGCTTATTGGGTATACTAATTATAAGATCTGCATCAAAATCATGAGCACTATTAATAATTGCAGAACTGACATCACTGGCTTTAATGTGTTCTATTTCATAATTAAAGTCGGATTCTACATCTGAGAATAAATTAGAGTCTATCACATTAGTATCTTTATTGATCACCTCAGTATCATTCTGGACATTAAGAAACTTAACAAATGCATTGTACGGTGTATTCCATAATTTTACTTTGTCACCTATCCCATGCTCAATAGCATAAGTATCAACAGCGACGATAACCTTTTCGTAATCTTTATAGCTAGCAGATTTTGGGATGAGATATACTGGACACTCCAGAGTCTTTACTAAAGCTAAAGATGTAGTTCCGATAAGCTTATCCAATACATCATACTTATCCCTTGTCCCCATAATGACTGTATCTATATTACGATCAATAACAAAAGATCTTACTTCTGAGATAGCATCTCCACGCTTGACCTCTAACATTACATTCTTAGGAATTTCATTGATATTTAATTCCATGAGAATGACTTTACGCAATTCATCTACGAGATCATCCTTGACAGAAGACACTCTACCTAATAGAGAATATTCCGTCTTAGTAGTATTCTGCGATGCCGGAGAGACATGTAACACAGATATATGATCTCCCTTAAACCTATGCAATGCATATTTTAAAGCATTCATTGCTGTCTGAGTAAAGTCTACTGGTACACATATTTTTCTCATAACTTATTTTTATTTTAAGGATTAAACATCATATAATAATTCAGAACTCATTTTCCCTCATTTATTCTATCATCAAATAACTCATTGGATTTAATGCAATCAACACAATTTTGTACGACTACTTTTTTTAATCAATAATTTGCTGACTGATGATATTAAATTCATAATTGACTATTTTTATCCAAATGTAGAACCATAGCATCTTGCTTACAATGATGCTTATCAGCCCAGAAAATGATATATATCAGTCATGAATGAACTTAAAGACTTAGCTTCCAGATTACAAGCCATTATAGACACCGCTATAGATGGTATCATCACGATCAATGACAAGGGTATAGTAGAGACTGTAAATAACTCCGCTGCGCAGCTATTCCAATATCCACCCCGTGAGATTATAGGTCATAATATAAAGATGCTGATGCCGCAACCTTATAGAGCAGAGCATGATGATTATATATCTCGCTATAATAGAACTAAAAAACCCAAAATAATCGGGATCGGTAGAGATGTCATTGGTAGAACCAAGAGTGGTGGACATTTCCCATTTAGATTAGCTGTAAGTGAAGTTATCCTTAATGACCGTATTATATTTACTGGTATAATACATGACATCTCAGATCTCAAATCTGCAGAAGCAAGTCTTAAACAATTAACCGAAGATCTAGAAGAGAAAGTAGAGGAAAGAACTGACGAACTCGAAAAAGCAGTGAACTCACTACTATCAACTAACAAACAATTAGAAGAAAGAGAAAACCAACTCAATGCTGCTCTGTCCAAAGAAAAGGAGCTTAATGAATTAAAATCTCGATTTGTATCTATGGCATCACATGAGTTCCGTACACCACTGAGCTCGATAATGTCATCCGCTTCTCTCATAGGCAAATATGTAGAAAAAGGAGAAGTAGAAAAAAGCTCGAAACACATAGAAAGGATAAAATCATCAGTCAATAATCTCACGGGTATTCTTAACGACTTTCTCTCCCTAAGTAAGATAGAAGAAGGTAAGGTCATAGTCAATAAGGAAAATATTAACCTTAGAAATCTCTGTAACACAATACTAAGTGATGTACAATCAATGCTCAAAAGAAACAAAAAAATAATCCATAATGGTGTAGAAGATATTGTCATATACACAGATCCAAGAGTATTAAAAAACATACTATTCAACTTAATATCTAATGCTATAAAATATACAAATAAAGAAAAAAGCATCATAGAACTAACTGCAAAGGCTATGGGTAGTGACTTAGTAATCGAGGTATCAGATAACGGATTAGGAATACCTGACAAAGAACAAAAGCATCTATTCGATCGATTCTTCAGAGCATCTAACGTAGAGACTATACAAGGGACTGGGCTGGGTCTTAATATAGTTCTGCGCTATGTGAAGCTATTAGATGGTGACATTAATTACCAAAGTATAGAAAACGAGGGTACTACATTCCAAGTAACGATACCAATAAATAAAAAATAATTTCTACCCAAAATAACTATAGATAGAATGAAGAAAATATTAGTCATAGAAGATAATCTGGAGATAAGAGAAAATCTCTGTGAGATATTAGAATTAGCAGATTACGAAGTCATCTCTGCAGAGAATGGAAAAGCAGGTGTAGAAAAGGCCAAATCAGAAATGCCTGACCTGATACTATGTGATGTCATGATGCCCATCTTAGATGGATTCGGTGTATTAAAGATTCTGAACAAAACCAAAGATCTCAACCTTGTACCCGTTATATTCCTAACTGCCAAAGCCGAGAAAGAAGATCTAAGAAAAGGGATGGGTCTTGGTGCTGCAGATTATATCACCAAACCTTTTGATGATACGGAACTATTAGAAGCAATAGAGATGAGGTTACTAAAGTCAGAAAAAATACGAAATAGTTTTGATAAGACGCCTGATGGGCTTCAACGATTTTTTTCGGAAGCAAAAGCCAATAAAGAATTTGAAAAACTATCAGAAAACAAAGAGCATAGAAAATACTCGAAGAAAGAATATATATATCAAGAAAGTCAAACTGCAAGATGGCTATACTTCGTAGAGGATGGTCAAGTTATAGAGTACCAAACTAATAACTCAGGAAAAGAGTTAACCACACAGCTATATAAATCTGGAGATTTCTTCGGCTACCACCCCCTACTTAATGACTGC
>CALLAG010000354.1 GCA_938002705.1 uncultured Saprospiraceae bacterium
CTTGGAGCGGCTTATCTTTCAGGTAATCGAGAACACTTGTCTATGGATTATTTATTACGTAATCTAAGTCCGACTAAGAGAAGCAAACGAATGCAAATTATAGAGATATGCATGTTCGTCTTTGCACTAGTCGTTATGGTCGTGGGTGGTGGCAATTTAGTATATACGACCTTGTATTTAGGTCAGGTATCTCCTGCGATGCATGTGTCATTAGGTTATGTCTATGCTATCGTACCGATAAGTGGATTGCTTATAATGTTTTTTTCGGTATACAATATTTTTTATTATAAAAACCAAAACGCTCAAGCGTAATTAAATTATCTATTGTGTCTATAGAGATCATCAGTGTACTACTTTTATTTATAAGCTTCTTTGCATTATTAGCATATGGAGTGCCGGTCGCTTTCTGTATAGGTATATCTACGACTCTGACGATCGTTATCAATATTGCAGCACTGCCAGCTATCACAACAGTAGCTCAAAGGATGACTACTGGTATAGATAGTTTTGCTCTGCTGGCGATACCATTTTTTGTACTCGCAGGAGAACTGATGAATCGAGGCGGCATAGCCAATAGACTAATAAATTTTGCCAAGTCCCTCATAGGAAGTCTACCAGGAGGTCTCGCTTATGTTAATATTCTTGCAGCTATGTTATTCGGAGCTATATCAGGTTCTGCTGTAGCTGCTGCATCAGCTATAGGGAGTGTGATGACAGAACGGATGGAAGAGGAAGGATACCCCCGATCATTTAGTGCTGCACTTAATATTACATCATCTACGACAGGACTCTTAATACCTCCCAGTAACGTGCTCATAGTATATGCACTGGCCAGTGGGGGAGCCGCTTCTGTAGCGTCACTATTTATCGCAGGTTATATTCCTGGTATACTTGTAGGATTAGCACTTATGATTGTGGCTGCTATCGCAGCTCGCAGAGGTAATTATGCAAAGGGACAGAGTGTAGCGATAGGTACTTTATTTACAGATTTCCGTAAGGCATTTTTTAGTTTGCTCATGTTGGTTATTATAGTAGGAGGTATAGTGCAGGGTGTATTCACAGCAACTGAGGCTGCCGCTGTCGCTGTCTTATATGCGGCTATATTAGGCTTCAGTTATCGTACTATATCTGTGAGTGATCTACCCATCATATTATTAAGAAGTGCTAAGACCACCGCCATAGTTATGTTTTTAATTTGTACATCTATGGCTATGTCGTGGTTGTTTTCATTTGAGAGTATTCCGCAGTTGATGACTGGTTTTCTATTAGAGACGGTGAGTAATCCTTTCCTTATTTTCTTGCTGATTAATATTACATTATTAGTGGTAGGTACATTTATGGATATGACACCAGCGATACTCATATTTACACCTATATTCTTACCGGTAGTCACGCAGTTAGGGATGGATCCTGTACACTTCGGTATTGTAATGGTGCTTAATTTATGTATCGGATTATGTACGCCTCCGGTGGGTACTATTCTATTCGTAGGAGCAGGAGTCGCTAAGATATCTGTTGCTGAAGTGATTAAGCCATTGATGCCTTTTCTTATCGCGATGATAGGTGTCTTGTTTTTGATAACATTTTTTGAAGGTATCTCTTTGTGGTTACCTCGTTTATTCGGATTGTAGCTGATTGTATTATCTCAATTATAAGTATAAAAATATTATAACAGGATGAAAAAAATTGTAACGTTTGGAGAAATAATGTTGAGACTTAGTCCTCCAGGATGGAAGCGGTTTTCGCAGGCGAATAGCTTTGATGTGATATATGGTGGAGGTGAAAGTAATGTAGCTGTATCATTAGCTAATTATGGACTACCCGTAGATTTCGTGACACGCCTCCCTGATAATGATATAGGTGATTGTGCACTTATGGAAATGAGAAAACGTGGTGTCAATACTTCTAATATAGTAAGAGGGGGTGAGCGGCTCGGCATATACTTCTTAGAGACAGGTGCTGTAAGTCGTGGTAGCAAGGTCGTGTATGATAGAGCTCATTCTTCTATGTCTACGATCCAGAAGGGCATGATAGACTGGAGAGAAGTATTTAAGAATGCACAATGGTTCCACTGGACAGGTATTACGCCTGCTATATCTCAGGGTGCTGCAGATGCTTGCTTAGAAGCTATCCAAGTAGCTAACGATATGGGTGTCACCGTATCTACTGATCTTAACTATCGCAAAAAACTATGGAACTATGGTAAGTCCCCTGCGGAGGTGATGCCTGAGTTAGTCGCTGGATGTGATGTGATATTAGGTAACGAAGAGGATGCTGAGAAGCACTTTGATATACACCCTGATGGTGTAGATGTGACTCAGGGTGACTCTATGGATGCACAAGCTTACATGTCTGTCTGTCAGAAATTAATAAAGAAATTTCCAAGATGTAAGAAGGTCATCATAACTCTGAGAGGTTCTATATCTGCATCTCATAACTCCTGGTCAGGGGTACTGTATGACGGACAGAAACTATATGAAGCGCCTACATATCAGATTACACATATTGTAGATAGAGTCGGCGGAGGAGATAGTTTTATGGGGGGATTAATCTATGGCTTACTGCATTATCAGAATGACAATCAGCAAGCTCTTAATTTTGCTGTAGCAGCATCCTGCTTGAAGCATACAATCTTCGGGGATGCTAATCTATCTACAGTCGCAGAAGTAGAAAAACTAATGTCTGGAGATGCAAGTGGTCGAGTCAGCAGATAGATAATTTGTATTATTTTCAAATTAGATAATTTTTTTTTAAAAAACAATTCTATATACACTATGGCAAGATATTCGAGAATAGAAGTAGCACTCACTATGGCAGAGACAGGTATGGTGCCTCTTTTCTATCATTCAGATGTGGAAGTAGGGAAGCAGATTATTACGGCATGTTATAAGGGGGGTGCAAGGCTATTAGAATTTACTAATAGAGGTGATTTTGCACATGAGGTCTTTAGAGAACTTAACTTATTCTGCTTAGAGCATTATCCTAAGATGATCCTCGGTGTAGGTTCCGTTACAGATGGCGCTACGGCATCACTATACATGCAGCTGGGTGCTAACTTTGTAGTCACTCCTGTATTACGAGAAGATATAGCTACAGTGTGTAATCGTAAGAAAGTTCTGTGGTCACCAGGTTGTGCTACTCTGTCTGAGATATGTCGGGCAGAAGAACTGGGCTGTGAGATTGTTAAGTTATTTCCTGGTGGAATCTATGGGCCAGACTTTGTCAAAGCGATCAAAGGACCGCAACCATGGACGAGTATAATGCCTACAGGTGGTGTAGCGCCTACTCAAGAAAACCTTCAGGCATGGTTCTCAGCAGGTGTTACTTGTGTGGGGATGGGATCTAAGTTGATATCCAAAGAGATAATCCAAAATGGGGATTACACCTTATTAGAAGAGAAGACAAAATCAGCATTATCGATCATTGAATCAATAAAAAATAATAAATAAATATATGAGTATTCTCAAAGCATTCGACCTGTCAGGAAAAAAAGCTCTGGTTACTGGTTGTAACAGAGGTATCGGTAAGGGTATCGCATTAGGTCTCGCTGAGGCTGGAGCGGATATCTTGGGAGTCTCTGCGACGATAAAGTTGCAAGGCAGTGATACAGAAAAAGAAGTCACAAAGTTAGGAAGATCATTCAATGCGTATCAAGCTGATTTTTCTAATAGAAATTCGGTTTATGATTTTTTAGAGAAATTGAAAACGGATGGACATTCTGATATAGATATACTAGTCAATAACGCAGGTACGATTATGAGAGCTCCTGCAGCTGAGCATCCTGACGAATATTGGGATAAGGTTATAGAAGTTAATCTTAATACACAGTTTGTATTAGCTAGGGAATTAGGTAAGCATATGATAAGCAGAGGGAAGGGTAAAATAATATTTACAGCTTCTCTCCTTACATTCCAAGGAGGTATAACAGTGCCGGGATATGCTGCCAGTAAGGGAGCTATAGGCAGTCTTGTGAAGGCATTATCTAATGAGTGGGCCGGTAAGGGTATATGCGTCAATGCAATAGCGCCTGGATATATAAGAACTGATAATACAAAAGCACTTCAAGATAATCCTGAGCGTAACCAATCCATACTATCAAGAATCCCGATAGATAGATGGGGTACTCCAGATGACTTTAAGGGACCAGCAGTTTTCTTAGCATCTGATGCAGCTAATTACGTAAGTGGAGAGATACTACTCGTAGATGGAGGATGGATGGGGCGATAAGCTTCTCAATAGAAAATAATAATAATTATAGTTTGATAAAAAAATAAATAAAAAATGAACCATACAAATTACGAAGTGAGGTATGCAACTAATCCGCAAGATTTTAAATCGTATGATACTCAAAAAATAAGACAGGATTTTTTGATCAAAAACCTATTCGAAGACAATAAAATAAACTTAGTATACTCCCATTACGATCGCTATATCGCTGGTGGTGTCACACCTAAGAACGGACCCCTACAGTTAGAGACGATAGATCCACTAAGAGCTGATTATTTCTTGGAGAGACGAGAACTGGGTATCATCAATGTAGGTCAGTCAGGAAAAGTAGAAGTAGATGGCACGAGCTATACTATAGGTTATAAGGAGGCACTGTATGTAGGGAAGGGCAGTAAAGTCGTCACATTCTCTGGAGAAGGAGCGAGATATTATCTTAACTCTGCAACAGCACATCATGCTTATCCTACTAAGCTTATCACACAGGCTGATGCCGAGATAGTAGAATTAGGTACGCCGCAAGCATCTAATGCACGGACTATAAGAAAACTAATCGTCAATAGCGTCGTAGATACGTGCCAATTACAGATGGGTATGACGGAGCTTAAGGAAGGTTCCGTATGGAATACCATGCCAGCACACATCCATGATAGACGTATGGAGATCTACCTTTACTTTGAGGTGCCTAAGACTCAGGCTGTCTGTCACTTTATGGGAGAGCAAGAAGAAACAAGAGGTATATGGTTAGGTAATGAAGATGCTGTCATCTCTCCGCCTTGGTCTATGCATTGTGGATCAGGTACAAGTGCTTATACATTTATATGGGGTATGTGTGGCGAGAATCTTGACTATGGTGACATGGATGGATTCTCTCCGGCAGAGATCAAGTAATAGATAATATCTTAATAGGTATTAATTATAATTTTTAGAAAAAGACAAAGTGATGAGCAGTGAGCCATCACTTTGTCTTTTTATGTCTATAGTAGCATCTGTAAAGATTTCCGTAACATTAACAAGACACTAATTAGTGGTT
>CALLAG010000355.1 GCA_938002705.1 uncultured Saprospiraceae bacterium
ATGTGATAATAAAAGATATAAAAAAATAGCTTAGGCGATGATCCTATTTATATTAATAAAAAAGATTAAATTTATTAACTAACGAAATGACCTTAGTATATATTCATTTGACTTACAGTGAGTTACAATTACTATAGCATAAAGCTCAGAACATACATATGTCACTGTAATGTATCTAATCGTTAATAAATACAGATCTACAATCGACCATGAAGAAGAGATTAAACATAGAGGAAGAATTAAATATCCGAGAAGAATACTACACTTTAGGTGTGGAATTGTGTGACAGAATCATCGGTGACAACAATTCTACGTTAAAGAAAATAGTGATATTTATAGGCGGAGAATCAGGCTCAGGTAAGTCCACTACTGCAATATGCTTGGATAAAGAATTTAATAAACGTGGCATTACATGCACAACACTCCACATGGATTCATACTACAAGCTACCACCCAAAGACAATCATCAGAACAGGCTGAAAAGCTTAAGTAATGTAGGTGCTCACGAGCTAAATATGAAACTCTTAGACGATCAAATAATTGCCTTTAAAGAAGGTCAAAAAAGCATTACAGTCCCCGTTGTCAATTATACTGAAAACAGTTTTTCTAATAAAGAATTAGACTTATCTAATCTTGATGTATTAATCATCGAGGGTGTATATTCCTTCATACTACGTAATGCTGATCACAAAATATTCTTAAGCAGAACATATCATGATACAATGGAGAAAAGGAAACAAAGGACGAGGGAAACTTACGATCCGTTTGTCGAAACAGTATTAGAGATAGAGCATAAGATAGTCAGCCCATTAATAAGTGATGCTGACTTCATCATCAACAAAGATTATAGTATCGCATAGATTCACATTGCTACAAAAACAAGCTGATATAATGAAGAAGACTAAATTAAGTTTTTGGCAGATTTTAAATATGAATGTTGGATTTTTCGGTATTCAGTATAGTTTTGGACTACAACAAAGTGCCGTCACACCTATATATGACTTCTTAGGCGCTTCTCCTGATCAGATACCGATCCTACATCTCGCAGGACCTGTGACTGGTCTTCTTGTACAACCTATAGTGGGTGCCCTAAGCGATAAGACATGGAGTCCCCGATTCGGTAGAAGGAAGCCATTCTTTTTGATCGGAGCCATCTTATGTAGCTTGGCGTTGCTGGTATTTCCGTTCAGTAGTTCTATATGGATGGCTGCAGGATTACTATGGATATTAGATGCTGGTAATAATACTGCAATGGAACCTTATAGAGCTATCATCGCTGACAAGCTTGTCAAAGAGCAACAGCCATTAGGCTTTCAGATGCAGAGTTTCTTTACCGGATTAGGTCAGACATTATCGAATCTATCTCTGTTTATCTTTCCATTAATTATAGTTGGTACAACGGGTTCGTTACCGACATGGGTATATGCTTCCTTCTTCTTGGGAGCTGTATGTTCTATCGTCTCGATATTATGGAGTACAAGCAGAATAGAAGAGATCCCTCCTACAGAAGAAGAATTGGCCAAATTAAAAGCAGAAAAATCAAATATTTTTGGGCCGCTAATAGAAATATTTTCTGCAATTAAAGACATGCCAAAGGTTATGTGGCAGCTGGCATTGGTCTATGTTTTTCAGTGGTATGCTCTGTTCTGCTATTGGCAGAATTCTTCTAAGAGTATAGCCTTGTCAGTATGGGATGCTACACCCGCTTCTAATGCTGAAGCCTACAGTGAGGCTGTAGGATGGTCAGGCTTGGTTAATGGATGGTATAATGTAGTCACCTTTCTCGTAGCCTTCTTTTTAGTAGGCTTTGCTAAGAAATTCGAACCTAAGTATGTACATGCTGCTTGTTTGCTGATTGCCGCTCTTGGTTTTCTATGGTTTCCTAATATCGCTGATAAGAACTTATTATTCTTTGCTATTGCAGGATTTGGTATTGGATGGGCCAGTATGATGGGTATACCGTATCTTATGGTCATTAATCAGATACCCAAGGAAAGATACGGCGTCTATATGGGGATTATCAATATGATGATCGTCATACCGATGATAGTACAGACACTGAGCTTCGGGTATATTCTTAAGAATTTTCTGAATAATGATCCGAGGAATGCGATAACATTTGCCGGTGTATTACTTCTTATTGCTGCATTGTGCACACTACTCATAAGCACTAAGAAGACAGGTAATCTTGACGACGTTGTTGTTAAATTCAGTGGTCATTAAACCTGGGTTGCGTTTGTATGCGGTTAGGTTACTATTATGTGACTAACGATTTTTAAGTACCTCAAGTTAATTTATTTTCTAATAGGCCTTTTGGTATATGATAATCAGTAGTCATACAAAATATTATAAAGATTCCACCTCCTAACCTCCCCTCGCTAAGGAAACTGTAATGCCCGGGACAGATTTATAATATTAAATCTTACTAACTATTCTGGAATAGAAAAAGCCTCGATCTATATTTAGAAAACTAAGGTTCAAATAATAGCTGAAGTACATTTCTCCCTTCGGCGGGAGATTAAAGAGGGAGGAATACTGAATACTTTCAGTTATTTATTTTCTAACAAACATAGCTACCTAATAATTGATAGTCACATACTATTATATACGAACCTACTCTACAATCTCATAATCAATACTTAGCTTACGCAAAGCTCTGAAGGCAGAACTTGAATTCTGTCCTACTTCTATATCAACGGGATCTCCCTCTAAGAGAATGTCTGTAAGTTCAGATGCCAGGGACTCATCCATATTAGATGAGATCTCTGCGATACATTTTGTTATTGCTCTCCTATCAGGACGTGC
>CALLAG010000356.1 GCA_938002705.1 uncultured Saprospiraceae bacterium
ATCACCTATCATCTCTAATTTATCATTCAAGGTTCTTGCGAGGGCTTCTTCTTCTATCTGCTCTGCGACATACCACTGTAAGAAATTATGAGTGGCGTAGTCTTTCTCAGTTAGTGAGATATCTACAAGATTATTGATACTCTCTGATACCATTATCTCATGCTTGAGTAATTCCTTAAATGCATGATTAATAGATGGATAAGTCAGCGTCGGCTGGGATAAGGCTGGTACAACAGCGAATCCTCCTCTCTCATTAATGAAGTGTACCAACTTAAGCATATGCTGTCTTTCTTCTTCTGAGTGTCTATAGAAGAATTCAGTGACGTTATTAATTCCGGGCTGGATCTCGGCCCATGATGCCATAGCCAAATAAACTTGTGATGACTCTGCTTCTATTCTAACTTGTTCGTTAAGAGCCGCTTGTATTTTCTTTGATAGCATAACTTTTGTATTAGTTTCTTTATCTAATTAACAATAATAGGGAGAGAGATGTTCCATTCTTATGGAATATAAGAAGTATCGAGGAAGATGGTTTTACTCTTTGTTTTCTGATTTTAACTATAATCTCTACATTCGCTTACAGAAATATATAAAAGCATGGCTGATAATAAAGTAATATTTGCAATGGAGGGTGTCTCTAAGACTTACCCGCCAAAGAAAAAAGTCCTTAATAACATATGGCTTTCGTTCTACTACGGTGCCAAGATCGGTGTCATAGGTCTCAATGGATCGGGTAAGTCGAGCTTACTTAAGATCATAGCTGGTCTGGATACTAATTTTGAAGGGAAGGTCACTTTCGATAAAGAATACAAGATCGGTTACTTACGCCAAGAGCCGATATTAGATGATACTAAGACGGTAAAAGAAGTCGTACAGGAAGGCGTGCAAGAGGTCATGGATGTGATCAATGCCTATAATGCTGTCAACGAGAAGTTCTCAGAACCGATGTCTGATGACGAGATGACGAAGCTCTTAGAAACACAAGGCGAACTGGCAGAAAAAATGGATCACTTCAATGCATGGGAGCTCGATCATAAGCTGGAGATGGCGATGGACTCACTTCGTCTACCACCTGATGATCAGAAGATATCTGTACTCTCAGGTGGAGAGCGTAGAAGAGTAGCGCTATGTAGATTATTACTCACTAAGCCTGACATCCTATTATTAGATGAGCCGACTAACCACCTCGATGCAGAATCAGTACACTGGCTGGAGCAGTTTCTCGCAAGCTTCCCAGGTACAGTTATCGCTGTGACTCACGATAGGTACTTCTTAGATAACGTTGCGGGATGGATATTAGAACTTGATAGAGGAGAAGGCATCCCATGGGAAGGTAACTACAGCTCATGGTTAGACCAGAAGTCTAATCGTATGGAGCAAGAAGAGAAACAAGAGTCTAAACGTAAGAAAGCACTCAGAAGAGAGCTCGAATGGTCACGTATGGCTCCTAAAGCCCGTCAGGCAAAAGGTAAAGCGAGATTAAGCGCTTACGAAAATATGGCCAGTGAGGAAACGAAAGAAAGAGAACAAAAGCTGGAATTATTCATACCTCCTGGACCAAGACTCGGGGATCAAGTCATAGAAGTCAAAAACCTAACTAAAAGTTATGACGGACGTGTCCTCTTAGAAGACCTCAGTTTCTCAATACCTAAAAATGCCATAGTCGGTATCATCGGTGCCAATGGTGTAGGTAAGTCTACTCTCTTCCGTATGATCATGGGCGAAGAGCAACCTGATAGCGGAGAGATCAATATAGGCTCTACAGTGCAGTTAAGTTATGTAGATCAAGCACATAAGGATCTGCTACCTGAGAAGAGTGTATTCGAAGTCGTCGGTGGTGGTAACGAATTAATCACTATAGGTAATAAAGAAATCAATGTCAGAGCTTATGTCAGTAAGTTCAATTTTGCAGGTCAAGATCAATCGAAAAAACTGGAAGTCCTCTCAGGTGGAGAAAGAAACCGTGTACACTTAGCGATAACACTTAGAGAAGGTGGCAATGTCTTACTCCTAGATGAGCCGACTAACGATATCGATGTGAATACACTAAGGGCACTTGAGGAAGCAATAGAAAACTTTGCCGGATGTGCCCTCGTCATATCTCACGACAGATGGTTCATAGATAGATTAGCGACACATATCTTAGCATTCGAAGATGATGCTAAAGTAAGATTTTTCGAAGGGAATTTCAGTGCATATGAAGCTAAGAAGAAAGAAGAGCAAGGTGATAGTACGCCTAAGCGACCGAGATTTAAGAGTTTGATTAGTAGTTAATATTCAATATAAGAAGAAGCTCTACACTTCGATACACAAGGTATTATTAAATAAAATGGATCAAGGATATGTTATCCTTGATCCATTTTATTTTAGCTTTTTATAATCCAAATATTTCTATGACTTATACTTCTTTTTAATTAATTCTGGGAATGCCTTAAGAACCTTCTTGACCTTAGGCCTACTTACACTTCTGACATAACCTTGATTAGGATTCAGCTCATAGAAATTCTGATGATACTCTTCCGCCACCCAAAATTCTGTGTAAGGAGATACCTCTGTGACAACTGGA
>CALLAG010000357.1 GCA_938002705.1 uncultured Saprospiraceae bacterium
TTCTTGGCTGAACAGAAAACTGAAATTTTCTTAAGCGAATACAATGAACATATACTGCGTTGTTCATCAGTCATTTAGCGAAGGCTATAATCCCTCTTCTCGCCTTGTCTATGTCCATTCTATTCTACTTTCAACTCAAGAGGCAGTAAATAGAAGTACCCTATAGAATTGCTATTAATCTACTCACACCCCATGTCTTGCTTTGATTCTATGTCTGCATTAGGAAAACAATTGCCTGATGGTAATTCGCTCGGTACATATCTATTGATAGATCCATCATATAATGAAGTCTCTATGAAGTATATCAATCTATTGATCTCACCTTCATCTAAGTCCAAACTTTTGAAGTGAGGAGATAACATATTATCTGGAACATTCTGGTTCTGCTTGACGCCTTTTTTTTTATATTCTATGACCTCCCTCAGTGATCTAAAACTGGAGCCATGACCTAAGAAATCAAGATGAGCTAAATTATATAGTTGCGGTACTTTAAACTTGTAGTTATCGCTATCATTTTTAGTAAATCCACCACGTCCTAAGTTCTCCACGGCATTAGAATTTCTGTTGACTATCTGCTCTCCCGAGTCACTAAGGTCGCTCATCCCGTATGCGTGAAATTCCATACTACTTAATGCAGGGCCATCATGACAAGTAGCACATCCAGCCTTACCGAAAAATATGATTGCGCCTTTCTTAGCGAATACATCCATAGCCATATCATCACCTTTGAGCCATCTCTGAAAGGGAGCCTCTGTAGTCAATAAAGTTCTCTCATATGCTGCCAGGGCCATACCTGCAGTAATAGGTGTATATCTCTCACTTACACTTACATCACTGAAAGCTTGATCAAAAAGGGACTTATATCCTAATGCTGTAACTAAGTCCTCATCTACCTTAAGTCTATGTACACCCAAGCCTGCAATGGCTTGCGTTTCTATCCCTTGGAATCCTAACTTATTCTCTGCTTTGGGTGTATCTTCAGTCCACTGACTTTCTGTGCCCTCATTGACATGTGTGGCACCGAATTGTCCATTCCATAGCATGTTAGTCTGGTAAGCGCTATTGAGCACCGTAGGTGATCTTATAGCTTGCACATCGACCAGTGCTTCTTCATACTCCATATCCATCCTACGTCTCTCTCCGTTACTCCCAAATCCAACTCCGCCTTCCCCGATACCTTGGACATTGCCAGATTGGAATCCTGCCTCAGACTGATGACAGGATGCACAAGAATAAGTACGAGAACCTCTGATGTCTTTAGGTATCTCTCCTAAGCCTGTCTCATGAAACAACAGTTGACCCAAGAGCACTTTCTC
Source organism: uncultured Saprospiraceae bacterium (assembly GCA_938002705.1). Lineage (GTDB taxonomy): Bacteria > Bacteroidota > Bacteroidia > Chitinophagales > Saprospiraceae > RFSX01. The sequence continues at coordinate 1,317 of CALLAG010000357.1, forward strand.
ATCAGTGATACTATTCTTCGGATCTTGAGGTATCTGGTTATAACTATCTGAATCTGGTAAGATATAGTAATCTATAGTTCCGTCAGGAGATTGTGCTTTGATAGCTTCGCTTAGATCATCATCTATACCACCAAAATCATCTTGGCAAGACATCATCAATAAGCCACATAAGAACAGTGGCAAGAAATTTAGTTTTCTCATTATCCTAAAATTTTAAATCCAATAAATATTGGAAACTATCCAGGTCACCAATACTGTAAAGATAAAACCTTTAGCACCTTATACACAATTATCATTTAGGATTTAACCTAAATTATGCATTAGAAATGTATAATCCACCCTATGGGTAGACGAAATTATTATTAGCCAATGATTTGTCATAGGTTAACCTCATACGAGCCTGAACGACTGTAGGAGCATTGTGCCTGACATCATTATTAACCATGTAAGTATTTGTCATTTATGGCAATCGTGCTGACAAAGACCAAAAATTGTTAAAAATGTTTGACAATAGTTTGACAGGAAAACACAAAACCCCTAAAAACGCAATGTTAATAGGGGTTTGTTTTTGAATTTGGTGACCACGGAAGGAGTCGAACCCTCAACCTCCTGAGCCGTAATCAGGTACTCTATCCAATTGAGCTACGTAGCCTTAATTCTGACGCGAAGATAAGTAAAAATTAATCTATTGGTAGTATTCGCTTATTATCCTTTGCGCTTCTTATACATCTTCATCACATCCTCCATATCTAAGCCCAAAAGTGCCATTTTATTAAACATTACAGGGAGGTCTTCTTTCATAAACTGGTTCTTTTTGATTTTCATTATGAGCTTATGAGCCTCTTTTGATACAAAAAATCCTATGCCACGCTTGTTGTAGAGAATGTTCTTCTCCTCCAGATCCCTGTATGCTCTCATGACCGTATTGGGATTAACCTCTATATGGCCTCCCAGCTCCCTCACAGATGGCACACGTGCTTCTACCTGCCACTCATTAAGAAGTATCTGCTCTATGACGTAATCGACAATCTGAAGGTATATCGGTATGTTCTTACTGAATTCCATTAGGCTGTTTTTGCTTTGAGTCGTCTATAAGATAAATACCAAAAGATAGGCACAGCTAAGAACATGAGGTACCTGTAGCTACTCGTAAGCAATGCTTTGAATGAGTCATCAGCTTGTACGCTGCCGTTATTGATATAATAACTAAATATCGCAAATAGGAACCAGAATAGTACGAAGATCATCATCGACTTCGCTATAGTGTTCTTAGTAAAGCAAAGAGCTAATAATAGAAACACACTATGTGTAAAAAAATAAGAAGCTAATATTTCTAAAAAGTATACAAATCGAAATGAAGCAAAGGGTATAAAAATAGCATCCCAAATCTGTTCTGCAACAATAGAAAACAATGAGTAGCAAATAACAAAGACTATACTACATACGATAAAAAATATAGGAAATGTAATAATCCAACGAGATAAAAACTTCTCCATATGACTGGCAGGAATACTTAGATATGTTACAGCATCAGACTGTCTGTTAAATTCTCTGAAGGATCTTAAGGTATAAATACTTCCAACACTGAATAACATCACAGAAAATATAATCTCAGACACACCATGAGGTAAATACATATCTCCATCCGAAATAAATAAAAACATAACAAAAATGCATATGGAAACAAGTGCCAATATTCCAACATAAAAGTAGCGCTTGTGCAATATCCAATCTCGCTTTATCAAAGACAAAACCCTCTTCGTATTGATTTGCATAATAATTAGTTTTTAAATTGTGAATTTATAGCAGTAGGATTATTGATGACTGCTTTGAATAATACTTCTATATCAACGGATGTAGGTTCATCATAAACATTCGGTACGATACTCACATGTGCACCGTATCGAGTATCTTTATGCAGTACACTCGTTACGTCAGCTACAGTATTAGATTTTACAAATGATAACCTCCGCTCTATATTTTCGATATCTTGATGAAACATGACCTGCCCATCATCTATGATAATGATAGTATCGAATAATCTTCCAAAATCAAACAAATTATGAGTAGATATGATAATAGATTGTAGTTCATGGAATCCTGATGTCAATACTTTTCTGAACTGGCTTCTTGACGGGACATCCAGACTATTAGTCGGTTCATCAAGGATGAGATAATCTACATTTGTCGCCATCCCGAAGCTGAGGAAGAACTTCTTACGCTGACCGAAGGAGATCTCATTAAGCTTAGACGCCAATGGCACTTCGAATATCTCCATCGATGACTTAAGTTTCTCATTATCGAATCG
>CALLAG010000358.1 GCA_938002705.1 uncultured Saprospiraceae bacterium
TTATCACAGAACAAGCGATACAGTAGATAAGATCTTATTTGAAAAAATGGAAAAGATCGGACGCCACATTTTCCACGTCGCTTGGGACTTAGCTAATAGAGAAGAGAGGATAGTTGTGGATGGCAAGGTCCAAGAGGATTAGACATCATTTCACTAAAGGTTTCTTGTAATATATTCTCTAATTAAGGTGTGGTCTGAAATCATAGAAATTAGCAGAGCCAAAAAACTTAAAGCTAATTATCTAATCGAAAAGAATAGGAAATGAAAACTTATAAACTTAATGAAGTAGAAGATAAACTGATCGGTAAATTAGGGACACCTGAGAGAGATGATTATGAATTGAGAATAAAGCTTATTCAATTTGGTCAAATGATAAAAGAGGTTAGAAGAGAGAAGAAATTAACTCAAGATCAACTTGGAGAATTAATTGGAGTAACAAAATCTCAAATTTCAAAACTTGAGAATGGAACTTCAAATATGACCATAGGAACAATTTTTAAAGTATTCGAAGCTATGAATTCAGAAGTTCATTTTGAGGTTAAAGAATTACAAACGGCATAGAGAATATTATACAACTATATACTTTCTTCCTAATTCAAAAACAACAATCTAAACTTCAATCCATCAACTCTATTATACTCAATAGCAGGAGCAGGAAATTTAAGAAGATCAAGCAGCTCCAGTAATGTATTAACGAATGGACTGCGAGACTTGAAAGCACTTAAGTTATAATCTAAAGCTAACACAAACTGCCGATGTCTTGGGTACAGAATGGGATCTACAATTATATTCTCATCATTGACCTCCCATCTATTACTGAAGCCACCGTACATGTTCTCACCACTGTAACCTACTGCGAGGGAGAGCCACTTTGGCCATTTAGAATCCTTCAGAAAAGAAGCTACATTGACACTTAGCCATATTGTCTGACCATTATAATCTTTAAGAAAACCTTCTATTCCAGAACCGAATAATGCTTCAGCACGCTGGTCCAATGGAACGGAAAAAACGCCAGTCTCTGAATTAATGACATCCGTCGGATGATTGACAGGCCAGTAAGACATCTTAAAAGTCAATCGTTGCTCATGCCACAGCTTTTCTTGTATGGCAAATCCTGACACACCTACGATATTAGCTATAAAATCAGTATTGGAGAATCCCCACTTAGAAGAGAAGCCATCCATAACTTCTATTGTGGTCTGGAATCCTATACCGAGGAGTGAGCTGTATAAGAGAGCCTTGTCATCGTCATATCCAGCCCACTTGAGCCCTTTGTGCATGATATAGGACTGATTATATCCTGAGTAGACATGTCCTAACTTGTCCATCATCAGCCACTCTTTACTATCATCGAAGAAGTGAAAACTGGATTGAGGATTTTGCTTATACCAAGCGAGATATAGACTTGTAGATCCAGCTACATATGTAGCGCCGACGCCATAGAATAATATCTTTTTTCTTTTACTATAATCTATACCAGAACCTTCTTGTGCAATCGTATCTATTTGCCCTTGAGCATAACTAATCCCAGTGATTAGAAATAAATAGATAAGAATATGATTTTTCACACATTAAAAGTAAAACTAATTTGACTTCTGAATTTTGCTGAATTCTTTATAAAACGCAGCATTTTAGGCTATTTAGGGGTACTTAATGCGACACGAGACACTATTTCGTTCCGATGCATGAGCATAATAGATGCGTATATTTCATAAACAATACCGAATAAGCTATTTTAGCTTAATTAAAAGCTAAACTATACTGATGAAATTAAGGCACATCACCATTACAATCTTGACATTTTTCTGTTTTGCACTGAATGCACAGGATTTTCACAACACTTACTGGCAGTTTGCGCCTGTAGAAGTTAATCCAGCATTTACAGGAGCATTCTTAGGTAACCTACGTGTCAATGCGATAGGCAGAAACCAAGGCCATAATGTTGCTAATGGTAATAATATCGAAAGTGACACAGGAAGAAATTCGTTTGATGACCTAAGTTTAGCTGTTGACGGTAGTCTGCCTTTTGGACTAAAAGAGACAGATTGGATATCATTAGGTATGAATCTATCACAGTCTACAGTAGGTGCAGGAGCTTTTAAGAGAAACTTTATGGGTATCTCAGCAGCGTATCACTTTAGTCTCAATAAAGATCAGACGTCAGTCTTTACATTAGGAGCGAAGTATGGCTCCTACAGCACTAATCTCGGCAATAAAGATAATTTTACTGATCCATTTGGAGTAGCTGGTATGGGTACAAGTAATGACCTCAGTGGATTAAATGTAGATGAGGCAGCAGAATTAAGCGCTAATGATTTTATGGTAGGTGTAATGTACACGACACCGATGGGTAAGAATGCAGATATAAGAGTAGGTATTGCAAGTGATCACGTGTTAAATCCGAGATTAGGAAATCCAGTTACAGACACAATTACAGGCGTGAGAACGCTAAAGAACCTAAGCAGAAGATTTAATGCATTTGCGCAATATTATGTCAGCGTATCTGATAGAGTCGTCGTCAATCCTACAATTCTATATATGACAACGGACAATGCTTCTGTTGTTCTATTACAAGGATTATTTTCTTACTTAGTTAATCCAGAGAAGGATTTTGTTATAAATGCAGGAATAGGACTTAGATTAAATGATAATATGGATATACCATTATTCATCGGAGCTGATTGGAAGGACTGGAGGTTCGGATTGAGTTACGATACTAATGTAATAGGACTTACACAAGCCAATGGCACTTTCGGGGCCTTAGAGCTTGGAGCGACTCGTGTTATAAGCTGGGAAAAGAAAGCAGTCGTTAAACCAAAATACGTTTGTCCAAGATTATAATACGAGCAAGGGCATCATTATTTTTTTATAAATACCATTAGGATCTTAAGACAACCATCTAATTATATAAATATGTTTAAATCTTTTATAGTTGCAATCATAGTATTCAGTAGTTGTGCACTCATGGCACAACCGATCACTAAGAACTCTTTTGAGCAGAAAGTACAAGCTGCAAAAGAGGCAGAATCTCAAGAGAACTATCTCGGGGCTTATGAATGGTATGAGCAGGCATATGACGATATAAGAAAAGGAAGTCGTGGTAATCCTCGTGTCAAAGAATTCGCTATCAAATTAGCAGAGTTAAATTATGAGTTAAGAGATTACAAAAAATCAGAAAAAGGATACCAGAGGATTCTTAAAAATGATGAAGAGTTGATATACGTCGATCTTCTCTACGGATATGGTATGGCACTCAAAGCACAAGCCAAATATGATAAAGCTATCAATGCATTCAACAATCTAATAACGTACTCTACAGACGAAGAACTTAAGAACAAGGCAAGATTTGAGTTAGATGGTATCGCATTAGTCCAAGGCTTAGAGCCTAATATAGAAACGTCATTCAAGCCATTAGACAAAGAAGTCAATTCTGCATCTGCAGAATATTCTCCGAGAGAGAACACTGACGGTATGTTATACTACGGCTCACTTAATAGAAGAGATGTCATCGAGATGGATGGCAAAGATCAAGACTACCATGCTAAGATCTATGTTGCTAAGCGGGATGATAAGGGTAAGTTTGATGATGCAGAAGAACTTAAGCAAAATGTCAATAGAAAAGATTTCCATAATACACACTTAGCGTTTTCTGAAGATGGAAGAACGATGTACTTCACAAGAGTACAGACTACAGGTACAGAGATTACATCCTCTAAGTTGATGGTAAGTTATAAGAAAGACTCTGGATGGAGTGCATCAGAAGAGCTACCTACAGTTAACGGTGACTGGAATGCTAAGCATCCTACGGTAGGGTCATTATTTGGAAGAACAGTTTTATACTTTGTCTCTGATATGGAAGGCGGCTTAGGAGGTATGGACATCTACTACTCTAATATATTAGGAGATGGACAATTCTCAGCACCGGTTAATCTGGGAGATAAGATCAACACTAAGATGGACGAAGTGACACCATTCTATTTCGATGGTACTATGTATTTCAGTTCTAACGGATTTCCTGGCATAGGGGGATTTGATATATTCTATAGCCTATGGGATGGATCAGAATGGAGTAAGCCTGAGAATATGGGTAACGGATATAACTCTTCTTATGATGACTTATATCCAAGTTTTGTAGCGGACGGTAACAGAGGATATATCGTCTCTAATAGACCGACAGAGAAGAAGAAAAAATTAAGAAGCGAATCCTGCTGTGATGATATATTTGAATTTAATATCAGACAGATCGTCATAGACTTATTAGCATTAGTAACTAATGAAGCTAACGAGCCACTGGAGGGTGTCAATATTAAATTAGAGAACCTTACAGATCCATATAATTATCCTACGGATATGAAGTATAATGCCTTAGGTAATGAGTTTCAGTTTCTTTTAGATTCTGACTTTAGTTACAAAGCTACTATTACAAAACAAGGTTACTATCCTGACACTATAGAATTTAATACCGCGGGTATATTAGATAACTACACAGTGAGAAAGACAATCACGCTTAAAGCAGAACCCGTCGTAGAAGAGCCAGAAGACAAAGACACTGAGGTGGTAGAAAAGAACGAGACCTTCAGATTAAATAATATATACTATGATTTTGATGATGATAAGATTCTCAAAGAATCAGAGTCGGATCTTATGTTACTTAAGAACTTAATGGATCAGTATCCGTCTATGGTCATCGAGCTATCATCACATACAGATTCTCAAGGACGGGATAGTTATAATAAAGATCTGTCACAACGAAGAGCAGATTCTGCTAAGAAATGGCTTGTCAAAAAAGGAATAGAATCTAATCGTATCAAGCCAGTAGGTTATGGTGAGACTCAGATTCTGAATAGATGTCAGAATAGAGTAAAATGCTCTGATGATGAGCATAGATTTAATAGAAGAACAGAGTTCAAAATGATAGAAGGACCTGATACGATAACAATCAGAAGAACTTCCGATGACGGAGAATAATTAATTTAAAAATAAATATATCATAAAGCCAATGGACGCTCATCTGTTGGCTTTTTTTTGATTATGAAATACATCTTCCTACTTATATGTGCAGCACAATTGATCTCATGCAAAAGCGATGATCAAGTCATGACTGAGCAAATTACGACCACTGTTCAATCCCTTAAGGATAATGAAGAAAAGAGAGTATTTTTAGAATCTATATTTGATGAACACATCGAGTTAAGACTCAAAGAAACTGAAGTTTGGAATCAATACGGGAGAGGGTCTGATGAATATGAATCTATTAAAAGCGATCATAGATCTGCCGATCTTATCCATGCTGAGAAAATAGATATCTACATGAATACTTATGGGCATCCTAGAATTATGCAATTAGGACAGAAAGCTGCAGTCATACCGATAGCACACATGACTTATGTAGATGATAGTTATATGCTGAGAGATAATTTTAGTTACTTCTATGATGCCTACAAATTCAATGACATCAATGATGATCTCTTCTACGACTACTTGATCAAACTATTAAATACTCCTGCACACGAGAGAAGACAGCTAGCAAGAGAGTATGAAAGTAGATCTCAAATAATACCGGTACTCCTCAAGCAAGCACAAGAAAAAATTAATAAATAAAATACCAATATTAAATTATGGGAAATTTCCTGAAACTCATATGCCTACTAATTATAATCACTTCTACAGCCTGTAAGACAACAAAGGATGTCGTCTATGAAGCTCCTATAATGGAAGAGAGACTACTAGATACAGTGGTGATAACGGCCAAAAAAGAAGACCCTAATGCATTACCTACATATATGCGACCCGAGTATAATGCTTCTGCGACAAGAAAGCATGACCTCATACATACTAGATTAGAAGTTTCTTTTGATTGGGCTAAGCAGCATGTTATAGGTCTCGCGACACTTAAGTTGAAGCCTTATTTCTATGCGACGGACAAGCTGACTTTAGATGCAAAAGTATTTGACATTAATAGTATCATGCTTAATGGAAAAGAACTAACGTATGATTACGATCAGATGCAATTAGACATACAACTGGATCGAGTATATAGCAAAAACGAAGAGTACACAATAGTCATAGATTATACTGCTAAGCCTAACGAGGGGCCTTCTTCAGGAAGTGCTGCTATTACATCTGATAAAGGTCTGTTTTTCATTAATCCTAATAACGAAGATCCTAATAAGCCACAGCAGATATGGACACAAGGCGAGACAGAGAATAGCTCAAGATGGTTTCCTACCATAGATAAGCCCAATGAGAGATGTAGCCAGGAGATATACATCACAGTAGAAGATAAGTATCAGACATTGTCTAACGGTACACTGATATCTTCTGTTAAGAATCCTAACGGTACACGTACAGACTACTGGAAGCAAGATAAGCCACATGCACCATATCTATTTATGGTAGGAATAGGGGAGTATGCAGTTGTAACAGATAAGTGGGGAGACATACCACTGATGTATTATGTAGAGAAAGAATATGAAAAAGATGCAGAAAAGATATTCGAGCATACACCTGAGATGCTACAGTTCTTCTCTGATAAGTTAGGGTATAAATATCCGTGGGATAAGTATGCACAGATCGTCTGTCGTGATTACGTATCTGGCGCTATGGAGAATACAGGAGCTGTTGTCTTCGGGGAGTTCGTACAGAAACATGCTGACGAATTATTAGATGGTAATAACGATGATATCGTAGCTCATGAGATGTTCCACCACTGGTTCGGTGACCTTGTGACATGTGAGAGTTGGTCTAACCTTACATTGAATGAAGGCTTCGCCACTTATAGCGAAGTATTATGGCAAGAACATAAGTACGGTCCTGAAGCTGCCGAGAGAAAAAGAATTCAAGATATGAACGCTTACCTCATGTCTGCTGGTCAGCAAGGCACACATGACTTGATAGATTTTGAGTATGGTAATAAGGAAGAAATGTTCGATGCACATAGCTATAGCAAAGGTGGACTGATCGTCCATATGCTTAGAAGCTATGTAGGTGACGATGCATTCTTTGCAGCACTAAAGAATTATCTTAATACAAATCAGTACTCTGATGTCGAAGCACATGAATTAAGGTTGGCATTCGAAGATACGATGGGCGAAGATCTCAATTGGTTTTTTAATCAGTGGTTCTATGATAAGGGGCACCCGATACTGACAGTAGATTATAATATTGATGCAGAGTCTAAGTCAGTATTTTTTGTTGTAGAGCAGACACAAGATCCTGAAGATAATCCTGCCATATTTCAGCTACCAGTAAAAGTAAAATTATACTACGCTTCTGGGAAGGTAGAAACGATAGAGCAAGTCATCAACGAACGTAAGCAAGAAATTACAATCGATATAGCAGGAAGTGAGATGCCAGTGGTTGCGGTGTTAGATGGTACACACGACCTTCTGGCAGTTATGAATACTGTCTATACAGATCAGGAACATGCAGACCTCTATAAGTATTCTGATGAGTATGTAGATAAGATGAATGCACTCAAGAAGCTGAAAGGTAAGCCAGCATTCAATGAAATATTCTTAGATGCAGCAAGCCATGACTCTAAGTATATTAAGTCTTTAGGCTTGGCCTCTATTGATGCGGATAAGCATAGCAAATTACTGAAGCAGATGGCACTAACAGACACTGATTCTGGCATAAGAGCAACAGCATTAAAGAAGACGAAGGACTATGATGTCGCTAAAAAATTAATCATATCTGATCCATCTTATAAAGTAAAGTCAGAAGCATTCAAGATCATCAAAAAGAAAGATGAGAAAGAAGCGCTGATGATCGCAGATCAATTAAGGAAAGGAAATTATACACCTATGATACCATCTATAGCGGAACTCTATGCAGGTACAGGTGACGAAAAGTATCTGCCTTTCTTCGATGAGAACATCAATAATGTAAGCATGTTCGGATTCTTCAGCTATACAAGTCAGTATGCTAAGCTTGCTAAGAAAGCATCGCCAGCAGCAATGCTAAGATCTGCAGAAGCGCTAAGCAAAGTCGCCAAAGATGAATCGACAATGTACTTCAAGAAATATTCTGCGACTAATATGATCAGAGACCTGTCAAAAGAATTATACAAAAGAAATGACAGTGCTGCTGATCCAAAATTAGAAGTATCAACTGAGAAGTTAGATGCAATAATCAGAGATATTATAAGTAATACTACTGATGAGAGATTGAAGTCTGCGTTTAGTGATTATGTTAGTCCGTGATGTGATGATAGTATTTTCTTCATAGTTCAATCGGAATGGTACTATTAGAGATTAAAAAACCTGTAAAATTTAACCCGATAAAGTGGGGTGCTTCAGATTTATATGGCTTAAGGGAAGGGCAATCTTATGTTTCATATGGAGTGGATCATCTCAATAATCCAGAGCACGGTTCGGTAGAAATATCTGTTAATGACGTACGTGGAGAATTACTAAATATTTCGGATTTAATTTTTGTATTAGACGAAGCAGTTCGCGGCAAATTAATCGGTTGGAAGAAAAACATATTAGGTAATTTAATTATTGATGTACAATTTGAATCAGTATTTGGTAGTGGTTTAAAATATAGTGCTCAGAATTTTATTTTAAAAGGTGGAGTTATCATAGGTTTTTCAGAGGATGAAAAAAAATTACTAAAAGATATTAAAGGACAGCGAGAATTGCTTTTGTTGTTAGTTGATTTTATTATACCAAATAGAAGTACAGAAATTCTAAAATTTGCTAGACCAGCTTTAATTTGTATTCCTAATGAAGATAGAAATGAGAAATCTTCTCATTTTCTGGGGAAACCCAAGCATGATTTAGACGACAAAGTTGATGGTATAAAGGAAGCTTCCCTCTTTCATCTTGCTACGATTCTATTGGATGAATTTGACGAGGAGTTATTGACAAGTTATAAAATTTGTAATCAGCTTTCTTTTTACTTGAGAATTGATAATTCACGTAATGGATGGCCAGAAGAAATAGGCGAGCATAAAGTACTTAATGACAAAGGAACTAACCAATCGGCAAATGTATTTGAGAATTATTTTGAAATAGCTTCTAACTTTGATTCTAAAGTAATCTTAGACATACCATGGCCTGACGATACTGTCATCTATAAACTTGATTTATCTAAAGATGAAGAGCAAAGGTATGAGGCTTTGAAATCTGTATATATGAATTTAATATTACCAGATTTAAGTGATATGGGGGTTAATAAAGTATTTGGTTATCCTGATAGTGTACAACAATGCGTAAGCTATGAAGCAGAGAGAATAAGTAAGAAGATGGAATACGGCGATGATGTCTTTAACAAAGCAGATGACTGGTTGTTGCTATTACAAGTTTCTGCAGATTGTAAATCTTTCGATTTCTTCGATGACTTTGGGCACAGTACTATATATTTTATGATTCAAAAGGCTGATCTTGTAAAAGGCAATTTTGACAATTGTCAGGTTATTGTCCAAAACACTTGATCCTTAATTGCATAATTTCAATTAACCAATGAACCCCAAAAAAATCCTCATCTCACTCGCCATAATAATAGCCGCCTCCTACGCCAGCTTTACAATTCCAATCACAGACACAGGTATACCCTTTACGTTACAGAGCTTAGCAGTATTCGTGGTAGCAGCATTTCTTAATTATAAAGAAAGTATCATCTGCCTTGTCAGTTATTTAGTATTAGGTGCTATTGGTCTACCTGTCTTTGCAGATGGTAGTTCTGGCGTTGCTAAATTGATAGGTGCAAGTGGAGGGTTCTTATTTGGATTTCTGATTGCGGGTGTATTTATATCTTATGTCAGAACCAGAATAGATGAGGATGATCTTCTTCGACTTATGAGCTTAATGATAGTCGCTACAGTAATATTATTTGTATGTGGATTATTGCAACTGGCTATTAAGTTAGATGTTAATAAGGCTATTGAATATGGTCTATTACCGTTTTGGAAGATGGGATTAGTAAAGGCTGTATTAGCAGCGATCATAGTCAAGTGCATATTAATGTTGACTAGTCGAGGATCAATATATAATATTAACTAGTGTTTAAGTTAAGTAATCACCAGAGGACTTTAACTAAGGGATTAGCTCTTTATTCGTGCATCCGTGGCATAATAAATGACGCTTGCCTACTATATTAAGATTTGGTTATTAGACCAAGTAAATAACTGTACATATTTCCCTGTAAAGATTTCCGTGACATTAACAAGACACTAATTAGTGGTTTAGTCAATCATCACCAGATGACATTGACTATAGACATTAGCCTTTTATTCGTGCATTCGTGGCATAAAAAATGACGCTTATGCCTACAATATCAAAGATTTGGC
>CALLAG010000359.1 GCA_938002705.1 uncultured Saprospiraceae bacterium
TGGCGGATAAGATCGCTCATATAATTTATTTCAGATTAAGACAGAAAACCTACCTACTGGCAGGCAGGCGTAGACATAGCCTTAGCTATGGCGAGGCTTTCTAACGCAGATATGGAATAAATTATAATGCGAATTACCGCAATTTTGTAGGTTAATTTGTATTACATACTTATCATTAAGAAAATCAATTAGTACAAAGAAAAAAGTCTGGCGTATAACACACCAGACTTTCAGTAAACACCCTTAATTTTTAAATATATTCTATCGGACTATATCATCTAATTGATCAATGATATTAGTTCAAATTGACATTAGCATAATGTAGCTGGCTATCACCTTCTACTTTGAACCCTAACTTGTAGTCACCTTTGTCAAAAAGATTTTTATTAATTCTTACTTTGTTAGATCCTACAGTAAGTTGGAATGATATTCTTCCATCTTCACCATATATCTGAACAAATTTTATTTTTTTGCTTGTTTCGAATTCGAAGTTGTTCTGATCTTCTGTCATCTCAGCAGATACAAAAGTAGATACTTCAGTATCTTCGATTGATACCGTCATTGATTCTGCACTTAGTAATGTTACTGGATTACCAGAATCATTATTAGCTAATGCAAGAGTTAAGAAAGAGAAAAGGAACATTGGAATTAAGATTAAGTTTTTCATAGTTTTTTTTGCTTTAACACGTTACATAAGGAAGACAGGATATAAGCATGCTACCCTATGTCTCTAAGCACTACAGAAAGCACTACATAGTAATACAAAGGCACTACATGACGTATTTTTAGCTCGATAAGTGTAAAACATTTGTCAGTTTTTCACACGACAAGAAATATGTACTAACTTCGATATGAGTTTTTTTATTCTATAAATATATCGATGGCAGATATCCAATCCTATGTTAAAGAATGTACTGATCTCATACAATCTGGGTATACCCGAGATGATATAGATCAATATCTCAAAGATAAATCTTGCGATGCAAAGACAGCTGCAGCTGTTCATCTTGAATTACAACACCTATTCGTAGAAAAAGAAAGGGCCTCACAAAGAAAAGAAGATGCATGGTCTAATATCGTAGCAGGTAGCTTTGCGATGGTCATCAATACCCTATTTACTATATACACTATAGTTACTGGTGGTTATATCAGTCTTCTACTGTCGATAATTATGTTTTACTTTGGCTGGAAGTATATACGTCAAGGATGGAGAATCCTTCAAAACCTGGATGACACGAGATCCATATTTGACAAAGGAGCTAATAAGTACATACCTAAGAGGTAGCTTGCTTACTTGAGAATGTACTCCAATATTCTCTTATACACTCGATCTTTTCTTCTTCGGAGCTATCAGACATTATTATCTGAGGTATAGTCCTACCAGCATAAGCTTTGATATGATTACTGAATCTATCATATAGTATCGTGCCCGCATCAGCTTCTATTTCTAAAGGAGCTTTGTCATGACCATATCTGGCATACTGATAGATGAAGATGATAAGGTATAATATAATGGATCCAAACCTTCTAGCATGAGCAACATGAGACACTTCATGAGAAGCCAGCCGAAGCCAGGCACTTGGGTTATCAGCAAATGCATACCCATTATAATATTTCTGATCTTCCGAAAAATAATTCTCAGTAAAATAAATTCTACTCCATCGTCCATTCCCTAATGTGATGGCGCCACCTCCTTTAGTTGCATAGTACCATGGGATATATTGAGGATAAGATCTCCGGAACACCCTACATGTCTGTATATCGTCAAGATCAGCATCCGTCACTAAGGAGAACAGATAACTAACAGCTGGATTAAATAGGTAGTATGATCCACCTTCTGCTGGTTCTAAAATTAATGAGGGATAAGTTTCAGTATTACTCAACGGAAGTATAGTTTCTTAGCGAGCATCAGAGGTCAGCTTATCAATGATCTTACTCATCTTATCACTCGTACTGTAACCTTGAGTTACAATATATTGCTCATCTCCGATCTGTAATAAGACTGTCGGGAATGATGTAACACCCAGTAGCTTAGCGTTATCAAATTCTGCTTTGGTAGCTTCTTTGATTTCCTTAGTATAGAACATATTATCAAAAGCATCAGTCGCTATACCCATAGTATTAAGAATGCCATGATAAGATTCACTTTGATTCATATCCTTATTCTGTACGTAGAATAGTTTTTGGATTTCTACAAAAAAGTCACCTACTGCATCGGGCTTTAGCTCCTTAATGACGACAACAGCTCGTGATGGTGGCTCTGTATCATAATTAAGATCACTTCTATCTAATATCCCATAACTGAACTCTTGTCCACTGGCTTCATGGACATGCTTCCAGTGATCAGCGAGAAAGTCTTTCATCTCTGAGATAGGCTTATCAAAATATGGGCGGAGGCCACCCATAACATAATCTATTTGTACTTTATCTTTATAATCTGCTTTGAGCTTTTGCCATTCTGGTGCTATACCATAACACCATGAGCACATAGGATCTCCGACGTATATTAACTTCATGTTATCCTGTGATTGTATACTTAGATTAGACATAAATAAAATTGTGATAGCAATTATTAATCTCATGATATATTAACTGTGAAGTATGGTAATAGATTCATTAATCTTCTATTTTACTAATAATACTTTTTGACTAATTCTTTGATTCTTATTTTGTATTTCTATTGTATACATTCCTTTTGAGTAACTGCTTAATAGTTCTGCCACAACACTGGATGCCTGCGCTCCTAATTGTGTAAGGGACTTAATCACTTCTCCTTCTGAATTTTTAATATCAATACTTAAAATTATCTCATCATAGTCAGAAAACAAGGCTTCCAATGCATTATCAGTATTAATAGATCTAGCATCTGAAGAATTATCATCTTGTATCGGCATAGGTGTACACGGCTCTATTCGTGCTTCGAATGTCGTACCCAATATTACTTCGAATGGGTATACCAAATCAATGTCAGTACCTGCTGTAAACAAAACTGATTGTCCACTCTCATCGATAACTGCATCCGAAGTCACATTTATCTCAGCTCTATAAGTATAATTAGTTATTGTGTTAATGACAATATAATCTCCATCACAATCTGGTGGAGGACCACAGCCCTCATCGATTATACCATCACAATTATTATCTATACCATCACACACTTCAGTATTACCGGGATAGTTATCTGCCTCTGTATCATCACAATCTGTATTATTAGTGACATATCCTGAGGGCGGGCTACAATCTGTAACAGAACTGGTAGCGTCTCCAAATCCATCGCCATCTGTATCAGCATAATAAGTAGTCAATAACTCCTCATCTATCATGCCGTCACAATCGTTATCTATCCCATCACATACTTCTGTGTTACCAGGATAATTATCTGCTTCCATATCATCACAATCATCACCTCCTATGACTGCACTTACACCATCCCATCCTCCTGCGTCAAATGTACATTCTACATAACCATCAGCATCATTATCTATTTCGGTATCTGGCAATGTAGAATTACTACAGTTATTAATCTGACCATCGCATAATTCTGGTGCTCCTGGATATACAGTACTGTCACTATCATTACAATCTGTATTATCAGAAGTATAACCAGAAGGTAATGTGCAAGCGACCAAAGTAGTATTAACATCTCCAAACCCATCAGAATCAGAATCAGCGTAGTAGGTGTTCGTTAGATTTTCATCTATCATACCATCACAATTATTATCTACTCCATCACATACTTCTGTAGCGGCAGGGTTGATTGCTGGATTAGTGTCATCACAGTCAGTGCTGTCTATTACATAACCTGTCGGTAGTGAGCATCCTGTAATCGAGGCTCCGATATCACCAAAAGTATCGCCGTCAGCATCTAGATAGTATATGTTACTTCCATTTTCATCTACAAGGTTATCACAATCATTGTCTATCCCATCACATACTTCTGTAGCTTCAGGATTGACAGCAGGGTTAATATCATCACAGTCATCACCTCCTACGACGCCAGCTGCACCTTTCCATCCTCCCATGTCTATAGTACATATTACAAATCCATCACTATCATCATCAAACTCAACTAAGGGTAGCGAGGTGGTATTACAATCATTAATTAATCCATCACACAACTCGGGGGCACCGGGATATATGGTAGCATCACCGTCATTACAATCCGTATTATCAAGCACAAATCCAGTCGGAGGGCTACACGCTACCTCAGATACAGTCGAGATACCAAATCCATCTCCATCATCATCTAGATAATAAGTTGTACCAGGAGTAATAGTTACATTCTGAGTAAGGGTAATCCCATCATTGCCACCTGCATTAGTTACAAGTAATTGCGTAACTATGGTACCCGATGTACCACTCGTAGGACAGACAACAGGATTCTGATCTGTAGAACTGGTTATATTCAATACAAGATTACCACTTGTGACTGTAAACGCCCAAGTCCATGAAGTAGGTGTATTAGTAGATAGATCAGTGAACTGTATACATTCATTAGAACAGATCGGCACACTACCTGATGGAGTAAAATCTGCAACAGGTGGAGCAATAGTACACTTACTAGATGTTGTTGTATATCCTTCTGCTACTGCTGTAGCATACATCACATCACTTTGATCAGAGGTAAACATATACATACAGGCGTCACCAGCATAAGACATAAAATTCATATACATATCTTCTGAACCACAAGTTTGTGGCAGGTCAGCGCAAGTGTTATCATTACAGTTAGTAAGCCCGCTATAATTAGTCGACATATTAGGCGTATCAGGAATCTGATCTTGCGATCCTCCACATCCACTGTTATCTCCCCATATATGAAAAAGACCAAAATAATGCCCGAGTTCATGTGCTAAAGTCTCTCCTTCGTCATAGGCAGCGAAACAGCCTGCTGATCCTGTAGTCTGGACTCCTGTACAATTTATATTACCAGTACCGAAGACACAATTATCTACTAATACTCCGTCACCATTAAATTGTCCCGGGATACCATTAGATACACCCAGTAGTCCGCCGGCTAAGTTGTCCACATAAATATTGACATAGCCAGCCCAATCAGAATTAACAGGTGTGAAATTACCGCTCGGGACACTGAAGTTGAGTTGTCCGAAAGTAATCGCCAGATCACCATTTACTAATCCATAACCAGCAGGATGATTCTGTGTAGCTATACAGAATTCCATACATGCATCTCCTAATATGTTAGCCCCAAAGCAGGAAGCAAAATTAGCAATCAATCCAGCATCTGAATCTAAACCCATAATCTCAAGATTCATCTCATCTATCTGATCTTGTACTATAGTAATAACACATGCCTCCTCAGAGGGCATTACCAGTCCTGAATCAAAGTGTACGGCTACTGGTATCATCAATGGCCCAGAAGTACATGTGGGATTCTTATCTTCTCTTCTTTGTTTTATTATAGGAGCTGTTTTACTAATCCACTCTTTTATATGATTCTTATATTCTGGATCTTCTTCCATTCTTTTCTCGTGATTCTGAATGGTACTGAGACATCTCTCCCCTTCCTGACCTGACACGTGGAGACAGATCAACATCAATAAAATCGAAAAAGTAATACGCATATAATCCTATAGTTAGAAGTGACTAATTAAAAAAAAGGGGTTGGAGTTGACACATTAATTCTGTGTATAGCTGCTAAGATAAATAAAACCAATAATCAGCGCAGTACTAATACAACAAATAATATCTTATGTCGCATGGGGTATTGCTTATATCTTAGACATCAATTAACCACAGAATCCTTCGCTGGATCACTAATTTTATAATTACAACATGTACTTATTACGAATAGAACAACTGTGATATGATAGCATCTGCAATAACCAGAGACTTACTATTCAGAATATAATTTCCTTCTGAGGACATTATATCGCCGTTATCAACGAATATTTGGACTTCTTTTATAAAGTGTAGCTTATATTTTAATCCTATATTGCTAATATAATCGACCTCACATCCCCACTTCGTTCTCAGTCCAGTCATGACGTACTCATTATAATTGTCTTTGTGACTCAAGATTTCGTGAGAGTTAGGTAGGAGATTTTCTTTGATCTGTGTCATATACTTGACATTATGAGCGACATTCCACGACCGCTCTACACCATTATAAGAATGGGCAGAAGGCCC
Source organism: uncultured Saprospiraceae bacterium (assembly GCA_938002705.1). Classification (GTDB taxonomy): domain Bacteria; phylum Bacteroidota; class Bacteroidia; order Chitinophagales; family Saprospiraceae; genus RFSX01. Next base: position 6,151 of record CALLAG010000359.1, read on the forward strand.
TATACCTAGGTAAGGCACACGCTTCCAGTAGTTGGTATTATGCTGAGAGATATATCCAGGTAGTGCATAGTTAGATATCTCGTAGTGGTCATAACCGTATGACTTAAGTGCATCTATAGTCAGCTGAAACTGATGTGATAAGGACGTATCGCTGAGAGGTTTGATTTTTTTAGTTTTTATAAAATGATGGAGGGCCGTATCTTCTTCTACTGTCAGCCCATAGCAGGATAGATGCTTTATCCCAAATCCATGAGCCAAACTCAGATTATTAAGCCATTGCTCATCAGAGGTCGTCGGACTACCAAATATCAAGTCAATAGAAAAATTATCTATCCCTGCATTATAGCTATACTCTATAGATCGGAATGACTGATCAGCATTATGGGATCTATTCATCCATCGTATATCATTCTCATGAAAAGATTGAACACCTATGCTCAATCTATTGACTCCTAGTGAATGGAGTTCCTTGGTTTTCTCTGCAGTAAGATCATCAGGATTAGCCTCGAGAGTCATTTCTACATCATCTGACACTCTAAAGTGCTGATAACATGCAGCAATTATGGCCTCTAATTCTCGACCCGAAAGAACAGAAGGTGTACCACCACCAAAGTAGATTGTATGTACATCAGCATCCTCGAGATAAGATTTTCTCATCTCTATCTCCCTAATAATAGCTGTCACCATATCTCCAGTATTTTTCATAGATGTAGAAAAATGAAAGTTACAATAGTGACAAGCCTGCTTGCAGAATGGAATATGTATGTAAATACCCGCCATATACGTTAAGAATAAGGTATAAATGGTAAAACAGTTCTACTTTTGATCATATGATACAAATGTATATTTAGTCATCAGATATCTCCTATTCATATGTGCTTTTCTTCTTGCAGAATTACTTTCTGCTCAGAGCTTCCCTATCAGAATATTGAGTGATAGCAATATCAGTGATATTATAGATGACACTATTCTGACGCTCAAGAAGAATACGCCTCCAGAAGTCCTTCTCCTACCTGTAGTAGAAAAACTAATCAATCAGAATTACTTAGAGGCTTCTATAGATTCCATGAAGATAGATTCTACCGAAGGCTACAACTTAGCATACTTACATCTGGGACCACAATATGATATCGATAGCTTATCATTAGATTCTTTAAGCACAGACTATATCAGCAGACTTAAGCTTAATCAGCCCCAGACAATAGAAGAGTTTCTTCTACTTAGAAAAAATATCCAAACTTACTATGGCAATGAAGGCTACCCATTCTGCAAAATAAATCTTAAAAATCTCAGTTATAAAGAAAACAGCATCTATGGTCAACTCCAGATAAATACAGGGCCAGAGATCCTCGTAGACACTATACAACTTAATGGTGACGTACGTATAAGGCAAGGATATATAGAAAACTACTTGAACTTCAAGAAAGGAGAACCTTATAATCACGAAAAGCTACTCAAGATCAACTCTCAACTCAATAAGCTCACTTTCCTAAAACAAGAGAAAACACCAGATCTAAGTTTCTATTATAATAATGCAGCTATAAATCTCTATATCCAGCCCAAAAATGCGAGTCGATTTGACCTACTCTTTGGTGTAATACCTACCAGTAACATTGAGGGTCAGCAGTTATTCTTATCTCTTGATTTTACCGCTGAGATGCGTAATAAGCTCAACTTTGGAGAATATATCTATATCAATTTCGAAAGATTAAGACCGGAGCAACAGAATCTGGAACTACAATTTAATTATCCCTATCTCCTCGACCTGCCATTCGCCATAGATACCCGACTAAATATATTTCGGAATGCACTTAACTTCTCTACCCTACAGTCAGATCTCGGTATTCAGTACCTCATTAATACAACAGACTATCTTAAGGTCTCATGGAATTTTGAATCCTCTAATATCATAGAAGTCGATACAGCAGATATAATAGCAACAAGACAATTACCTATAGATTTAGACTTTAGTCAGACGGGATTTGGCGTAGAGTTTTTCATGGATAGATTAGACTATAGATTTAATCCAAGATCTGGATATCGTATCAAAGCAAGAGGAATTATAGGACAAAAAACCATAAAGATTAATCCTCAAATTATACAGCTGGAATCAGCTTCTGACACATTTGATTATGCCACATTATATGATGACCTTACATTAGAGTCCCCACGATATGAGATCATCACGGACATGTCATACTTCAAGCCACTCGCAGCCAGAAGTGCCTTAGGAATACACCTAAAGGGAGCATGGCGTTATGCAGAGCAAGGGCTTCTGCGCAATGAAAAATATCAGATAGGCGGCAACAAAATATTAAGAGGATTTGACGAAGCGGCCTTCTTTACAAGTTACTATGCAGTATCGACCATAGAATATAGATTACTATTATCGGACAACTCCTACTTTAGTGTTCCCTTCGTAGATTTTGGTTATTTCGAATTAGAAAACGGTGACCCGACTTACGGAATAGGTATAGGAGGAAGCTTAGGATTTGAGACCAAGGTAGGCCTGTTTAACTTTACAGTCGCTGTGGGCCGAACAAGCGACGTCGATTTTGATCTAAGTAGACCTAAAGCACATTTCGGGTTTATTTCATTATTTTAAATTATATGACTATCGGCTATTTGGTACTAAGCATAATTGTGGATCATAAATAATAGCAAATACTTAACATCTCGATATGAGTAATATTTTATTTAACAAGTACCGAATAAAGTATAAAATCTTGTAATGTTGACTCTGAGTCTTTTTAATCGTGAATGTTATTGAAGCAGAGCCATGTCAAATCATGGTGGGTGGCGGGAGCGGCACAGAGTTGAGCCTTTGATTTGACTTGATTTTCAGCCTATTGGCAGACAGGTTTGTCTCTTTTTTATCAAGAAAAAAGAGAATTGTGTTAAGTAATATCATTTAATATTTTTGGGTACTTAAAAACCGATTGTCACATTAAATTATTATTCTCTGTATACGAGTGTCTATGAATATAATCAAGTGTCCTAACTGCTCACAACCACTCGTCCATGATAAGCAATCTATGAGATGTGAAAACGGGCATAGCTTTGACATCGCCAAAGAAGGCTATACTAATCTTATATTGCCTAACCAAAAGAAAAAACTTAATTCTGGTGATAACAAACTGATGATAAGTGCCCGAGAAGAATTTCTATCTATGGGTTACTATGATTTTCTCATAGGCTCTATAGAAAAAGAAATAATAGCATTATCACAAAAAGATAAAGGACTACATAAGCAACTATTAGATCTCGGATGTGGCAATGGATACTATACGCGTAAGCTGCTTAATGATCAAGCCACTATCCACAAATTCGGAATTGATATATCCAAAATTGCAGTAACTACCGCTGCCAAAAAAGACAAGAATTCTATCTACATAGTAGGTTCTAACTTTGATATACCTATAATGGATGATAGTGTAGATATCATAGTTAATGTCTTCGCCCCTTGTGATCTTATAGAAGTATTGCGTGTTCTTAAGCCCAAGGGCCTATTCGTCAAAGTTATTCCGATAGATAATCACATGACCGAGGTCGCAAAGTTAGTCTACGAAACGTTTATACCACATGAATCAGATATCACCAAGGAGATAGAAGCCACAGAAAGGCTGACTGTAGTCTCGACAAAAAATGTAATCAAAGAAATCGAAGTCCAGAAAGTAGACATTCATAATCTAATTAAAATGACACCATATTATTACAAGTTTTCTGAACAGCAAATACAACAATTAGAAATGATGTCGGTGACGCTTTCTTTTCAAATAATAATAGCCAAACTCAAATAGGAAGTTTATTATATGAGCTCACAAAGATTAAAATACCTCAATCTCACCGAATTAAGTGATGTGCAAGTACAACAATATCGCGATGCGGTAAGTGTTGCATTCCCCAAAATAATACAGAGCTCAAAAGTAATAAAGAATAATTGGGGCTATATAGAAGACCATTTCCCTAAGCACCAACTGTACTTAATAGGCGCTGATGATAATCTTATCGGATTCATGAATACAGTTCCTATACATTATGATCAATCACTGGACCAACTTCCTAACGAGGGGTGGGACTGGCTAGTACATAAGAGCATCAGCGATCACAAGCTCAATAAAGCACCTAACACATTAGGAGGGCTTCAGGTGATTATAACTAAAAAGAACCAACGTAAAGGCTATAGCAAGTTCCTTATCGCTGAGGCTAAAAATATGATGCAAAAAAATGGCTACGAAAAATTCGTCATTCCGATAAGGCCTACCCTAAAGCAGAATTATCCTGACATGAGCATGGTAGATTACCTACACCTCAAAAATGAGAATAAAATATATGACCCGTGGATCAGAACTCACGTGGATAGCAATGCCAAAGTAATAAGCATATGCCATAAGTCGATGAATATCAAAGGAGATATTAAATTCTGGGAAAACCTCATGAATCAAAAAATAAAACACTCAGGATATCATCAAGTAAGTGGTGCACTTAATCCCGTCTACATTCACTTAGATTCTAATAAGGGAGAATATTATGAAGAAAACATATGGATAGCATATGAGTAAGCACATAAAAAAATCCTGTAGAAATTGATTCAATGAATCTTCCTACAGGATTATATTTATACCAATTATTCAGAAAGTGCTTACCTTCTGAAAAAACTACCAAGAGCTTTCATCCCCATCTGCATAACCTCGCCTTTGATACTACCATCACCATCTCTATCTAACATCTTCTCGATAAATGAAGTCTCTGGTTTTTGTTGTCTTTCTTGCTGTACTGTATTCTGCAATAAAGCTCTAAGATCATTACCTTGATAATTGTTTTGTTGTTTTACTTTACCTAGCATGCTTAATGCTACAGGTGCTAGCTTCATAAGCAGATTCATAGAATTGTTTCTATCTATTCCACTTCCTTTTGATATCATTTCTACAACGTCAAATATTTTACCTCCGAAAAGGTGAGATAATATACCCATACCGTCAGTAGTTCTATTGTTGGCCATTTTGCCACCTAAGAAATCACCAAGATTATCCATTAGTCCACCATTGTGATCTTTATTTAATGCGCCTACTAGTCCATTTAATCCTTGCTCTGATTGAGCATTTCTGGCTAATGCACTCATTAATGTAGACATCACTAAGTTGGCTCCTGTCTGAGTGTTTTGTTGTGGAACTTGTGGCATTTGGTTGTTAAGCTTTCCTACAACCTCGCTAGACAATACCTGCTGTGCTAGTTCTAATAAATTCATATTCTATTTATAGTTTTTAATAATAAATGTTACTCCTTACTAAGGATTTCTTACTAAGAAAAATTCCTTTACTTAGATATTTATACAATTTTAGGTCCTAAACCTCAATATTATATGTCATATATCATACAAACCGAACGCTTAGGTCTCCGACTGTGGCGGGACTCTGACCTCCGAGAGTTCTCCGAAATTAATGCTGACCCTGTAGTCATGGAGTACTTCCCTGATGTGATGAAGGTAGAAGAGACTGCAGCTATGATGGACAGAATCTATAAGCACCACGCAGACCACGGCTACGGCCTATATGCAACTGAGATTCTTTCTTCTAAGGAATTTATAGGGTTTATAGGTTTTGCTCATCCCCGATTTGAAGCATCATTTACACCATGTATAGAGATTGGTTGGCGGCTTAAGGCAAGCAGTTGGAACCAAGGATACTGTACAGAAGGTGCTACCGCATGTCTAGATTATTGTAGAGACATTCTCCATAAAAACGAAATCTACTCATGGACGTCAGTTCTCAATAAACCATCTGAACGTATCATGCAAAAAATAGGCATGGTAAAAACGGGGGAGTTCTCACACCCATTACTAGATAAGGGTTCTCGATTAGCCCAGCATGTTATTTATAAAAAAAACTTAGTGTAGTCAACAAAAAAAGCCAACCCAAAATAAATCGGATTGACTCTTATTCGTCAAATAAAGTTTGCTGATCAAATTCCTTTATCTAACAATACATCGATTCCTTTCCTACGTTTAACAAAGTGATCGATGCTTGCATCTTTAAGTCTACGAGAGACTTGTTCTATTTCCTCTATAGAGGCATACCTGCCTACATTTATGATGAATAGTTTTCGTTCTTTATCTTCTATGATTCTTATGGGTTGTGATATTTTATTGTCTATTAATGCTTTTTGTTTTACTGCATTATCCCATGACGAGAAAGCTCCCGCTTGTAATGTGTAATATTCTGTCGGTGCACTTGGTGCTTTATTGGTCATGGTAGCAGCAACTGATATCGGTCTGTTCTCTATGATCGGTTCATAGGGAATAGCTATTTTTTTGAGGGCATATTTAGATATCTCATCATAGAATTGACTTGCGGTCAGTGTCCCTGACATCTCATTGATCACTTCACCTTCCTTATCGAGTATATGTAGTGTAGGCATACAAGCGATTGCAAAATCCTCAAACATAGATGATGATCCATTATCATCATAATCAGCTGTGATCATAACAAAATCTGTTGCTAATAAATTAGAAACTTGAGAATCAGATAGGACTTGTTCTTTGAATATTTGACATGGTAGGCACCAGTCTGCGGTATAGTTGACGAAGATGTTTTTTCCAGATTCTTGAGCACTGTTTTTAGCGTCTATTAATACATCTGTACTTGCATTCGCATTTATATAAGCATTTGAAATGCAAAGGATTCCAAATACCGCCATCAAAGTTTTGTACTTCAACATTGGTTAAAAAGGTTGGTTATTTAGATTGTTAAGTCTAATATAGCCACAATAAAAAAATTACCAATAAATATTTCGTTTAAATATCTAAACATAATATAATAGGTGACAAAAACCAACACATGAGATATAAAAATCATGCGTTGGTTTTCATATATATTTTGGTTTAGTTAGCGATAAGGAATCTACCAGCTTCTTTTTTATTGACTCTAAGGATATACAGTCCTGTTGTCCAATCGGAAGTATTAAAATATTTTCTACCTCCACTTAATTGCACATCATTGATCATAGGTCTACCCATAAAGTCAAAGATTTCAATATTGACATACTTACCTACCTCCCATTCGACTGTAATCATATCAGTTGCTGGATTAGGATATATCTTAAGACCATAGTTAATCTGTAGATCTCTGATATCTGTAAGTTCAGCACAATAATCTAAGTCTGGCTCCGTCTCTATATATCCCTTACTTGTCAAGTCTCTTCCGTCAAATGCTGAATAATCCGTAGGATATCTGAACATCCTAAATGTCAGATTATTATTAAGGGCTAATGTGGTGTCACCTTGCATTAATGGGACACCTGCCTTGATAGGTGTGATATATTCCCATACGACTTCATTATCAGGAGTGATCTCTACAGTATATCCTGTACGTCCAGAAGTAATGAGATAATTACCATTACGTAGATATTGAAAACTTGATAATCCTGTAGAGTATATTAAAGTAGAATCTACAGGATGTGTTATTGTCAGTTCTGGCAGCTCTGGCAAAAACTTACCATTATCTGAAGTATACTCCCATGTATACATCTCAAACTCTGGAGCGACTATATTAGCAGTACTAAAATCATCGCCTGCTCTATTATTAAACAAGGACACCTTACCATAGTTAGGGTCAAAGAAATCTACAAAATCATCTATAAAAGCTACATCATGCTGAAAAAATAATGTCTGATCATCCGCTGTACCTTGATCATAATTAGCAGGATTACCCCACCTGAACATGAGATCTCCACCTTTATTACTTCTACCTCCTGAAGCTGACGCTGCTTGTTCTGTTGTTGTTGTATGATCGATAATATATGCCTCACTGAAGTAAGGAACACTAAGAATGACATTATCATTGACAGGATCATAATCTAAAGCATTAGAATGCATCCAATCTGCCCTTCCAGCTCCATCAAGATCAAGATTAATATCTATTTTTCCTGGGTTATCAGCTATTACTCCAAAATTGTTTTTAGTAGAATCAAAGTCTTGAATTAAATGATCCCAAGCATGCCACTCCCATACTATCTCATCAGTAGCTGGATCTATTTCAAGTAAGTAATCTGGCCACATCTCGTCACTTGCAAGGACACTTGTATCTCTACCTGCTGCTATTACTTCATCCAGATTTTTGAGCTCCCATGCTATCATCATTATTGTTAGTCTATTGTTCTTATTGAGTATAGCTATATCGTGATGTAATCTTGCGAGAGAGTCATTAAGTGTATAACTCCACTCTATATTATTGTCCCAATCTACAATCTCTACAGTGGCGCCTCCTCCTCCAGCCCATATACGATCACCCGCTATAGATGCAGGTCTATGTGTTCTGACAAGCCTACCATCGTCTAGTAAGTATGCAGTATTCCCAGGACGTGTCATAGGAGCACCTTCCCAAGAATGGACTATTTCCCCGCAGTTATTAAGTAGGTATACGTTAGATTGATTATGAGGATATAATAAATTATAGCCGTCATAAGCTTTATTAATATTGTAGGATATAAGGCCTACCGTATTCTGAGCACTTAAGCCAGCGATACCTATTATTATAAATAAAAATGTTGTTTGTATTTGTCTTATCATAACTTGATTACTTTATATAAATTCTGGTTGTCTCTATTTATTATTTTTATAAAATGAATACCTGCATTGAGAGAACTTACGTCTATCGATGTATTTCGGATTTTATTGCCAGATGCGACAACAGACCCCGTTCCATCATAGATTTCATAAGATATGTCACCACCTTCTATACCGCCTATATTAAGTAGTTCTCCTACAGGATTAGGATATACAAAAATATCATAATCCAATAATTCTTCGGAGCTCACACTCAGCGAACTACATCCATCTTCTGTAGCGTCTAGTACAAGTACTTCTCCAGGGCTAAGGTCTCTACCTGCAAATCCTATAAAGTCAGGCTGATACTTATGAGCTCTGAATATATCCCTACCGCCTCTTGTCTCACCTTGGGGTATAGGCCCGAAGTTACTCACCGGGTTCTCGTATATCCATGCAACATCTCCTGTAGGAGTCACTTCAAATAACCGGTAACCATTGCCAGAACATATTAATGTATTCTTATTCTCAAGGTATTGTGCTCCAGAAATACGTGGTGAGCTGAATTCCATATCTACATCCTCTATGGTCCAAGATAGCTCTGTAGGACCATAGGCCTCCTCCTCAGGTATCGTATAGAGTCCATTATCATGACCAGTATCTATAACATCTACCGAAGAGAAATAAGGAACACGACCACCGCCATTATTATATATCATAATAAAATTATCGTCCTCGTTATGAGTATCTAACCAGTGTGGATCATGCTGACCGAATAATTTCTTATCTGTTAATTTCCCTCTTTTGTATACTTCAGGGTTGCCCCATCTATATAATATATCTCCACCCTTGCCATATCGTCCGCCGGTATGAGATGCCGCTTCTGCTGTTGTAGTGCTATGGTCTATAATGTATATTTCATTAAGATTCCGAGAGCCTAATAATATCTGATCGAGTTCGGCATTATAGTCGATAGAATTAAAGTGCAACCAGTCTGCACTGGTAATTCTTGTGTAAGGATAATTAATATCCCATAGTTCTGGGTGGTCTTCTACTACACCATAATTATTCTTAGTACTATCTACATCTTGTATATAATGATCATGAGAATACCACTCCCACACAATCTCTACATCATCAGTCCCTATAGGTTTTAATTCTACGACATGCTCTGACCAGAATCCTCTATTCTCATCATAATACTCTTTTTCTCTTCCAGTATCTATGATTTCATTTTGATCTAATTTTACCCAAGCTATCAATAGTATATTGCCATTAGGCAATACCTCCATGTCATGATGATGCTGATGCCTACTACTTGAGTAAGCATATGACCACTCCAGCTCGCCATCCCAAGAGAATATTTCCATGATTCCACCTACTCCTCCTGCACCGAAATCAGCAATGGATTTTCCAGCTCTTAGCAGCCTTCCATCTGGCAGCAGATAGGCCATCAGACCAGCAGTGTACTCTGACTCCCATTCATTGATGATACGGCCACAATTGTCTATAAGATATGTCGATGTATAGCTACTCGGGATGATTAAGGTATACCCTTCTTGCACAGCATCATTATACTCTAGTACTCCTACAGTTCTTTGAGAAACAAGAAAAGATGAACTTATAATTGATAAAACAGATATTATAATAGATACTCTCATAATAGGTTAAAAATAAGGACATCTTAGCGAAGAATAGACCTCTGTGATGACATATATCATATCTTTCTTATCAGGTGCAACCCATCATCTATAGGTAAGAGTACGTTCTCGACCTCCGCATGCGCATTGACATACCTATTAAATGCGTCAAGACCTTGGCCCAATTTATCATTATCATCAGAAGCTACTTTACCCTTCCACAGTACATTATCTGCTATTATGATACCTCCAGACTTCATTTTGGGTAAGACAAGATCAAAGTACTTAATGTATTGCCGCTTAGCTGCATCTATAAATACTAAGTCAAATGTCTCTTCTATCGTGGGGATTATCTCCGCTGCATCGCCTATATGCTGGACGATCTGATCATCTATCCCCGCTTTACCGAATACCTCATTAGCATAACCTTCTAATTCAGAATTCTTTTCTATGGTATAAATGAGTCCATTGTCTTGTAGTCCTTCTGCGAGACACAATGTACCATATCCTGTAAAAGTGCCTAATTCTAGTATTGTAAGAGGCCGTAGCATCTTACTCAACATACTCAGTAAACTGCCTAGATATGCCCCTGATATCATCTGAGGTTTGTCAGTAGTCTGAGACATCATATCAAGCTCTTGTAAGATAGGACTAGGCATAGAACTCAGCGCCTTACAATAATCATTAATTTCAGGAGAAGTGATATTAGGAAATAACTTTTCTGGCATTTAATTTTTTTGCGAGTATGGGGTGAGAAAAAACGATTAACATCAATAATATACCACCCATGTAGAAAAGGGGTCTAAGTTGCTCATGTTCTTTTAATACAATAACCGCCAATCCGATGCCATAGATAGGCTCAAGGTTAATGACAAGATTAGAATCAAAAGCCGACACATGCTTAAGTGCCATCATCGAAAGAACAAATGCCAAAGTCGTACACAGTAAGGCCAGTATAATCAGATATATCCAATCCGTAGAAGTAGGCATAATAGCCTGTATATCATTGATAACAAAAGGAAGGCATATACTTATAAATAAGAAAGCTCCAAACATCTCTAAGAAACTTATAACATATGGCGTGGCATCCTCTACATATTTCTTATTAAGACTAGCAAATAGTGATGCTAAAAAAGCCGACAACAATCCTACCATAAACCCCTCAATAAGACTAATATCTATATTGCGTACAATCAGTATCATACATGGTATTATCATCAGGCCTATGATAATCTCAAGGCTATTAAATCTTCTTCTGAATAGTAGCGGCTCTATAATCGCTGTAAATAATGAGGTCGTAGCCATAGTAATCAATGCTATAGAGGCATTGGCCATCTTAACTGAGCTATAAAAGCATATCCAGTGCATACCTACGATGACGCCTATACCCATATATATAAGTATCTTTTTCTTATCGATAGCGAGTAATCGCCTACCTAAACCAATAAAGAAAATAAGGCTGAAGCTAGTAATCATTACCCTCCACCAGACAAGGCTTATAGCAGATATACTAATCAATCCACCAAGAACAGCCGTCCACCCATAGAGTATGACAGCGATATGTAGTTGTATATAAGCGATTAGTCTGTTACTCATCACCGCTAATTAATGCAAAATGAATGTCATAAAAGCAATATTAAGCCCTATTTACAAGATACCCTTACAATTATGATAAGAATATTCTATTTTTGAAAAACCTTTAATGATTCAAATTACTATGACCTTAAAAACAGGAGAACTAGCGCCTTCATTTACACTTAAAGATTCTGATTGCAAAGACGTAAGTCTATCAGATTATAAAGGAAAAACAGTAACAATTTTGTTTTTTCCTTTAGCTTTTACAGGTGTTTGTACAGAAGAATTATGTCACATGAGAGATAATTACAGCAAGTACGAAAAATTAAACTCTGAGATAATCGCTATTTCAGTAGATTCTCCGTTTACATTGGCAAAATTCAAAGCCGACAACAATTTAAACTTTACGGTACTATCAGACTTTAACAAAGACGTAAGTCAAGCTTTCGGGGCTTACTATGAAGACTTTGTCTTAGGATTGAAAGGCGTATCCAAAAGAGCAACTTTTATCATTGATGGAGATGGGAAAGTCCAATACCAAGAAGTATTGGATAATGCTGGAAATTTACCCAACTTTACGGCACTTGAAGAAGCGCTAGCGAAATTAAACTAACACCCTTTAACACTTATTTAGAAATGACGAAAGATCTCAACGAGTTACTCACAAGCGAACTGAATGATATACTTACGGAAGAAACAACATCTACTGTTGGTCTTAATCAAGCACAACTGTTAGTATATAATGATGACTTCAATACATTCGATTGGGTTATACAATGCTTCATGGAAGTATGTAACCACACATTCGAACAATCAGAACAACTATCACTATTCGTACATTATAAAGGCAAAGCCATCGTCAAGACTGGTGATGTCGAGAAACTTAAACCTATGAAGGAAGCTCTCGTCGAGAGAGGCTTGTCTGCTGTAATAGAAGTTACAGTCCAAGATTAGGTGGCATTCTTTCTGCCCAGCGAGGTAGATTTTTTTCCTCATCCATTATCCTGTGATCCTGATGGTCTACTTGCCTTCGGGGCTGAAGTAACGCCAAGTAGGCTGCTTCTATCTTATCAGTTCGGTATATTCCCATGGAATGGTCCCGATGACCCTATATTATGGTGGTATACTCACCCAAGGCTTATTCTCAGACCTTCTGAGGTTAAAGTCTCCAAAAGCATGAGAAAATATTTTTCTCAAGAAATTCTGAGCTGTACTTTTGATCAAGCATTCGATAAAGTAATAAGACGCTGTCGTGACAAATTCCGAGAAGGTCAGGAATCTACCTGGATAACAGATGACATCGAGGAGACATTTATAGAATTGCACAAGCAAGGTTATGCCCATTCTGTAGAAGTATGGCAAGGTGATGAGCTCGTAGGAGGACTATATGGAATGGCTCTCGGCAAAATCTTCTGCGGAGAATCGATGTTTGCTGACGTAAGTAATGCTTCTAAGTTTGCACTTATTAATCTTTGCAGATACCTTGAGAAGAAAGATTTTTGGTTGATAGATTGTCAGCAAGCCACTGCACATCTACAAAGTATGGGCGGAAAATTGATGTCAAAAACTGATTTTTTTACTTATTTGAAAAAAAATGCATTAATCACTACCGATAATAAGAAGTGGATAGATTAATAAATGAAGTGATATATGATAGACTATCAACGACATATCCTCCCTAATGGACTTACAGTCATTCTGCATCAAGATAATAGTACTCCACTCGTAGCTGTTAACATTCTCTATAAGGTAGGTGCTAAAAACGAACAAGAAGATAAAACAGGATTCGCTCACCTATTCGAGCATCTAATGTTTGGTGGTTCTGAGAATGTTCCAGATTTTGACTCTATCGTACAGAACGCTGGTGGAGAAAATAATGCATTTACTAATAGTGACATAACTAACTACTATGACATTATGCCATCTGAGAATCTTGAGACGGCACTGTGGATAGAATCTGATAGAATGCGTAGTCTCGATATCAATCAGAATAGTCTCGACATTCAGAAAAAAGTAGTCGTAGAAGAATTTAAAGAAACCAGTCTTAATAAACCTTACGGTGACTTATGGCACCACTTATCCGACTTAGCATATAAAGAACATCCATACAGATGGCCGACCATAGGTCTTATACCAGAACACATAGAAGAAGCAGAACTTCATGATGTACAATCATTCTTTGACCAACACTATGCGCCTAATAATGCGGTAATAGTATTAGCTGGCAAGTTCGAATATGATGCAGCATTACAACTCATAGAGAAGTGGTTCGGTGATCTTAAGCCTTCCACAAAATCCAAGCATTTCATCAAGATAGAACCAAACCAAAAATCATTCAGACAAAAAACAGTCAAAGGAGCAGTGCCTACTTCAGCATTGTACATGGCTTTCCATATGCCTGAGAGACTGCATCCTGACTTTAGTACGTACGATATTATATCAGATATATTTAGTGGAGGACGGTCATCAAGATTTCATCAGAACCTTCTTAAGGGAACAGAATTATTCTCTAATGTTGATGCCTATATTACGGGGTCTATAGATCCTGGATTATTTATGATAGAAGCTAAGCTCATGGGTACTGAAGATATCGAGCAAGCAGGATATCTCATATGGAGCGAATTACAAAAGCTAAAAGAAGAACTCGTAGATATAAAGGAGCTTCAAAAAATAAAAAACAGTCTTATCAGTTCTGTTTGCTTTTCTGAAGTAAGTATTATTCATAAGGCAATGAACATCGCCTATTATGAGATGCTGGGCAATGTCAGCCTTATCAACGACCAAGAAAAAGACTTCATGAAAGTCACTCCAGAAGATATCCAAAGAGTTGCTATAAGCACTTTCACTAAAGAAAATTGTTCCGAGATACATTATTACAAAGAATAAGTAACAACTGGAGATCAACCCTAACTATATATCGAGATCACAAATAATATAATAAACAGTAAATCAATATTATGAAGGAACGTTACAATAACAGCTGACGTTTTAATCACTGATTACGCTTCCCGTTCTATAACGACATGGCTTCGGACTTTCATTTCCTTTTCTTGCTACACCTTTTTTTTATTACAACTATAATATTATGACTAAGTATCTACTTGTAATTATAAGTACTCTTACACTGAGTAACAGTGTTATCGCTCAAGAATACTATGGTAAGATGCCTGGCCAGAAATTGGATTGGATATTCTATTATTTAGGTCAGAATTATGTCGATAGCATAGACAATAATGCACTTGCAGACATAGCGATACAACGTATCGTAGAAGAATTAGATCCCTTCTCGTCATACCAAACTAAGGAACAAGCCGAAGCTCAACTCAATAAAGACAATGGAGTCTCTCCTGTAGGTCCTGGACTTCTTTTCTATATGATAGACGAGAAGTTTCCTGTCATTACCTACATTAATAGAGGCGGCCCTGCTGAAACAGCAGGACTTAAAAAAGGGTATATCATCGATAGTATCAATAAAAACTCTACGTCTGGAAAAACGCATGACCAGATAACAGCTATGCTCAATGATACGCTATATAAGGAATTGTCCATAGAATATACGGACCATAATAAATCATCATATACAACGACTATTATCAAAGAGTACGTGCCCTGGTTTAGCGTAACGTCTGATTATATGATAGATGAGAAGACAGGATACATCAAGCTCCAGAGTTTCACGAAAAATACTGTCCAAGAATGTGGAGCCGCAATAGATAAACTAAAAGGCATGGGCATGCAGAACCTGATCTTGGACCTACGTAATAATGCAGGTGGTGTCAAAGATCAATCCATAGCGCTCGCAGATGAGTTCTTAAGTGGCAACAAATTAATCAATAGCTCAGATGGACATAATATGGAAGAAGAACTGCATCATGCAAGTGACAAGGGACGATTCTTAGAGGGCAAGCTCGTATGTCTCACTGATAATTATACTGCATCAGCAAGTGAGATATTCGTATCAGCAATACAAGAATGGGATCGTGGATTACTCATAGGGTTCCCGACATTCGGCAAGGGCTTAATACAACAATCTTACAAACTCGGTGACGGATCTACAATACGACTAACGATAGGAAGATACTATACGCCTATGCATAGAAATATTCAGAAACCAGTCGGTGACGAATGGTTTAGAAACTTAGGCATAACAATACCTAACGGTACTCCTATGCATACGCTTAATCTCGCAGATTCTAAATTCTCGCAGACTAAAAGTCGCAGAAAAATCATGACAGGAACAGGCGGTGTATATCCAGACATCTACTTTGTAGCCCAATCGGAAAATAAAGTTGCACTAAATAAATACAACTCTAAAGGCTACATCTACGACTTTACAACTCACTTCATCCATCAGAACAGACAAAGTATACTACAAAAATATCCAACTGCCGATCTATTCAGAGCTGACGAAAGGTATATGGTAGAGTTGTCTAAATATTTTACAACATACCTTATAGAGAAAGAAGTAGAAGAGGCCAAGGATCCTGACTTCGGAGTACCTCGCAATATATTAGATCTTATACGTAGCTGGATAGCAAGTCAATTATGGGATGATAGTGCATACCATCAACTTGTCAATGTAACAGACCCTACAATACTAAAAGCAATAGAAGTACTAACTGATGGTACTTATGATCGTATAATAAGACCGTAAGGGTAGAGAAGAAGAGATAGATCTTCTTATCTCCGATTTATACAATTTGACTTATAGAATGGCGGATAAGATCGCTCATATAATTTATTTCAGATTAAGACAGAAAACCTACCTACTGGCAGGCAGGCGTAGACATAGCCTTGGCTATGGCGAGGCTTTCTAACGCAGATATGGAATAAATTATAATGCGAATTACCGCAATTTTATAGGTTAATTTGTATTAAAGATAAGTCCATATGTAAGCCCTAAAAAAAAGGACTACTGAATGACGCAGTAGCCCTTGACTAACAAAATCTCTATTACTAATATAATAAGAAAAAATGGAGACGATCGTTCTATATTAGGATTGGCTAATTCATTCTATATGCTATTCTATATCCATAATTATATTGTATCAAGTATGTCAAGAACCTTGTCCCTTTTTTTTCTTGCAAGTGGTACGGAAAATCCATTACTAAGAACAATGCTCCCATTCTTATAGCTTTTATATTCTGCCACTTTACTTAGATTAACTACATATTGATTATGTACCCGCATAAATGGCCTCTGACCTAATAGCTCATCTATTTTCTTTAGATTGTAACTACAATGAAATCGCTCAGAATCTGTATTAAAAATCCATGTATAATTACCATCAGATTTTATATATAAAATCTCTGAAGCATTTATATATCTAATGCCTTTAGCGTTCGGGAATTTTATTTTTATATCTTTTCTGCAGTGACAAGAGCTGGCAACTTTTACTTTCTCAATAGCATCATTCAGAAGCTCTACTTTAATGGGTTTTAATAAGTAATCAGACACTTCTGCCTTGATAGCATCGTGGGCATACTCCTTGGTATGGGATAGATAAACCACTTTCACATCTCTATCTCGTAGTGATTTTACATAAGAATATCTATTAATAGAAGGTTTGTCTACTTCCAGAAATACGACATCAAGCACATTAGACTCTGTACAGCCTATCGCATCATAGATCCCTGCATAACTACCTATTATATCAACATCATACATTGACTCATTGAGACAAGATATTATACGAGCTATAATATTAGGATCTCTATCTATGATTAAAGCCTTAAGCAATTGATTAACTTATGAAGTAGTTGATGTTCTGCTAGCAATACATTGATTAATAAAACCTTTTAATCGATCCATTGATAATGATGGTTGATAGCATTAAAATTTTAAATAGCACTCTTAAATTAGAGCTACTCCCTTAGTTTGGGTCAATTTAAAATGTTAAAACTTGATGAACTGCAGCTCTGAACGGGTGAACTGCATCTGAGACAGGAATTTTATAGAGAAAAAGAGACTATATCACCCTATAAGTGGTCTTTCTCGACGCATTATCATAGATACGATAACACCGAATATTGATATTATAAATACACTAAACATAGAAGAAGCTATAGTTGTAGCATTGATCTCGAACATGCCCTTCATCTGGACTCTAAGCTGATCCTCTAATTCTAACTCATCTATCTCCAAGTTTTCTATCATAGCTAATTGATTCTCAACAATGATATCCATCATCCTATCCTGCTCTTGTTCATCTATGTTTGTCAAGTATATTCCATTAGCTATTAGCGAGGAGAACATACCAGTTATTATTATCACAAGACACATTAAGAAAGCATCTCTAAATGATACAAATCCTGAGTCTTTTCTTCTTATATAATAGATTCCCAATACACAAAAAGGGATCGCCACTACATAAACTAATATTGTTGCCTTCCACATACCTATCGTTCCATTCAACATGGCATATCCTAAATAAAAAGACAAGGCAGCGTATAATAAGCCTATTAGAATACCCATTTTCCAATGCTTCATGATTAATTTACTTTTAGTATTGGTAGAATATACTTACTAGTCACAAGACTATCTTTTTCTTTTATATAATTCCTTACGAGATCTATCTCGATATTATGCTCTCCTACAGCGAGATTAGACACTGGGATATTATAGATGAGCCCTTCATGACCCTGTAGATGATGCACACTGAAGTAACAAGTCAGGCTGTCATCATAGTTAACATTATCTACCCTTATAGACACCTGCTCCTTCATTAGATCGAGAATACGCTTCTCCTTTTTAAGCTCATATTCCGATAGTGCCTTCTTTCTTTTACTAGTAAGTTTCTTTCTCAGACCTTTGAGAGAATCCCTTTTTAGCTCTAATTCTCCTTTGAGAATCTCATCATCTTTGACAGTCTTAGCTGAATCTCTGAACATTTTGTATTCCTCGTATACGATTCTTTCATTAATCTTGAAGCTGTCCTTTAATGCAAAAAGAATAGAATCTCTCTCCTTGCCGATATCTGAAAACAAAGTAAACTTCCATCCTGACTTATAGATGGGCATAACACCATACCTGTCCTCCATCACATTCTCATATCGTCTATTATACTTTACGAACAATTGTACGTAGGGCTCTGAGACTTTATATTGAGAAAGGCGCAAGTGACCTAAGGTCTTGTTATCACTACGCTCATCATCTTCGTAAGCATCTAATTGGATAGAGTATAGATCATCATAGAAGTACGGATTAACAATCAGGCCTTGCTCTCTGAGGGATGAATAATCTGGTATAAATGGGGTCTTCTCATTAGAGTATATTTTAGTGAAATTAGCTATCACAATAATGTACGGAAATGAGAAGAAGAAAAGTCTACGGGTATACTTGTCATCTATAAAATTATAGATCAATGGTCGATATAAGAATGAAAGTGTAATGTGACTATAGAACCAATATAGTGGCATATACATCTTGGAGACTGTCCTGTCCTTGATCCTCTTAATCCCACCTAATGTTACAAAATCAATGAATACAATAGCCCCTCCAAAAACATATGGGACAAACCATATAAGAAAATAGATAACACCTTCTTCAACATCAAAACCTAAAGACTTAAGAATAATGATAGGCAAAAGACTAAATACCCCGAATGCCAAAGCTGATACAAAGAAAAGAAAAAGCAAAAAGGTATAGGAGAATAATACACTACAGATCTTCTCTAATTTCTCTATGAAATCATCATAGTCCCCTACTCGT
Source organism: uncultured Saprospiraceae bacterium (assembly GCA_938002705.1). GTDB lineage: Bacteria > Bacteroidota > Bacteroidia > Chitinophagales > Saprospiraceae > RFSX01. The sequence goes on from CALLAG010000359.1 coordinate 25,619, forward strand.
CTTCTCAGGTACTTAGTGAAGTACTCAGAATAATTAAACTCATCGTAATCAATCTCTCCCGATACATATCGCAAGCCTATCGCTCCTATCCACAGAGATCTCAGAATTACGTGTAATAATAAATTAATAAAGAATATTCGCCACCCAATAGTCACTAACGTCTCAAGTGCAGATAGAAATATATTACTAGCACCCTCCAAATTATAGTTGTGGAGATCTGTTATTATACCTTTAGAATTGTATATTCCATACAATACAAAACCTGATATGATCAGCTCTAGTTGCCAGCTTTCTTGTTGTAGTTTCTCCAGCCATTCCCTAAAGATAGCCCGATCTAATCCACCAGAATATCGATTGTCTTTATTGTCAGTCATTAATTAGAAAGATAATTCTTCTAAACTAATACTAATATTATAAAATAATTAATAATTAGATCAAAGTCACTATGCAGATTTTGGTCTATGAACGTAAATTTGAGCCTAATACATAGTAATGGTAGACCTAAAAGAATTATGGATAGGAGATATGGTAAAAATCATCTCCTCAGGAAGAACAGGGAAATATGAAGGCCTACATGCTAATGGCAAAGCAAGGATTAATGCTGCCGGAAAAATATATCTTGCTTCTGCCAAAAACCTCATGCCATATGAAGTAAAAGAACAAGAAGAGGAATTAGTATTCGAAGAGGAAGCCAACACCCCTATATCAATACATGATACCATAGATCTACATATAGAAAAACTTAGACCAGATCTTACGACGAGCCTACCTGAGCGTATATTTGATTATCAGATGAAAGCATTCTTAGAATTTCTAGAAGCGGCTAAGTCTTCTCACAAGAATCAGTTCACCATAATACACGGTAAGGGAACAGGCGTCCTGAGACAGAACGTCATGATATATATAAAATCAGATAAATCAATAAGATTCTACGAAGTTATAAATGATGGAGGTGCCGTAAGAATACATTTATAACAACAACTATTCTATCCGCAATTCTGCGAGTATTAAGTCTCTTCTATCATAGCCTCCGAGTACTATACGGGCAGTATCGTAGATCATTAAGTCAGGCGAAAAAAGAAAGTTGTCATCTCTCTCAGATATCAATGTAGTAACTAACTGGACATTACCTGATTTATTAAGGGCCATCATATCTGAAAAGACTCTTCCATTCAGTCCCAATGCCTTTGCTTCTTTTCTAGACTTCGTCGTATTATATAGTATGTAATAACTATTATCAGATTCTGCTAATGCATAATTAGAAAACGAATCCTCAGTAGTCTCAAATCTTCTCTGGATAATATTAGTCTTAATTAGATTTCCATAATTATCAAAGTACGGTATCAAGATATCTCCACTCTCATAACTATATGTTACACCTCCGATAGGTGCAAATGAATTAAACCCACCTCGATTAAAATTATTATTATCTACAATAACTCTATACTCTTCTGATACAAATCCAACACCTCCATTATTCATTCTGAGTACGTCATTAACCTCGAAGTTATAGCTCATCCCTTTTGCTATTTTTTTATCAAGCGGGTGCATCTTATACTCCCTTATCTCTAGTTCTGGATTCCCTTTACACCAAAAAAGACCCGTAACTCTATTGTTCTTATCGCCATTACTATAGAATCCCGTTATTACATAATCATCAGAATTAATATCTGGGAATATCATATTAGCATCTACAATTCCTATCTGTCTATCGATTTTCACTTCTTGGCTCAATATGCCTGACTGGTCTACACGATAGATAAAGTATTTATTTCGTGGTAAATTCTTAACTCTCAGTGGGACAATTCCTTTACCATATTCTAAGTCTGATTCTAATTCTGCTAGCATGTAAGGAATCCCATTGTTAGCAAGTCTTATTGCCTTGATCTCTATACTCCTATCAGAAAAATCATAATCATATGAAGCTCTCCATTTTTCATTCATAGCACTATCGAATACTATAATAGAAACAACTTCTGACTGTCTTGATTCTGTTGTACCTATGATATTAACAAACGCAAGATGACTGCTATCGGGACTCATCACTATGCCTCCTTGATTACCAGAATAGATTTCATAGTTCTGATAAGATTGTCTTAATCGCTTATTAGATATATCGTCATACTTCTCAAAGTAGATCTCCTTGGGTTCTGTAAATCGTCCATTTTTATAATCACATTTATACATAATCCACTCCTTATACTTCTGTGATAATTCGTGTATATATAAGAAGGTATCACGGGGGGTCGTCACTATATTTTGGACTGCATAATCTCTGTTTTGACCAAAGACGTTAAAGTCCTCTTTATTAAGAAGTTTGTGGTCTAGTGAGAAAGTATATAATATATTATTCCTATTCCTCTCGCTGATTGCATAGTATTTATCACCTACTATGCCTAAGATTTTATAGTTAGCATTATTATCAAATTTTTGCTCAGAAGGATCTGACCAGTTAAGATAATTTTGGCTATAAATGGCTGTACTGTCGACTAATACAATCAATAGAACTAAAAATATAATATTACGATACATATCTAAATTTTGTGATTACACTATACTAAGCCATCAATGATGGTGGTATATAGAACTTATAGTAAGAACAAGAGATAATTATGTAAAGTTCTGTAAGCCTTGTCTATCACAATAATTTATAAAATAAGCTTCGGGTATGCTAAGTACGTATTATGTATGAAAAGTAAATGAAATCTGGACCCCCTTATTCTTAAGGTTAATATTCTCTCGGAATCCCCCCATAGTATTGAATCTTGAGAACTGGAAGAATTCATTAAGCCCATAGTTATACTCTACATTAATACTTACATTTCGCGTTAAGATAATTCTTAGATTGGCTATAGAAGCTAATAGATGTCTGCTTGATACTTGCGAAGTTAAGTTATAGGCCTCAAGGTCAGAACTTTCTCCTAAGGAAATAAGATAGCTATATTCTACGCCTGCCCCTAATGCAACATAATCTATTAACTGAACTTCTACGTAAGATGGGAGGACAAAATAGACCCCTTCATAATCGACTTGCTCGGCATTAAGTCGAGCGCCTTTCCAACCAAATCCTGGAGATAGGTTTACGCTCAACCTATCACTTAATCTATACTGATTCCATATCTCAAATGATGACTTAAATAATGGCTCGAAAGTGTACCTATCGCTACCATTGACGGATTGCTGATTTTCTACAAAATCAGACAATACTAATCCCACGCTAAATCCATGACTCCATTTACTCTGAGAAATAGAATTATAAGGACTCATAAATGAGATACATAATATTATAAATACTAACCTGAGGAATAAGCTAATTAAGTACACATAGATATAACATCAGAACAGCGACTTTATTTTGCCTGATACAGAATAGTACTAAGGAAGTTATACATCAGACAATTCTATAAGTAAAATACAATACTGATCAGTGTAATATCCTTATCACTTTATTGCAATTAATCTATCTTTGGGATATAAATAAACGTAAAAACTTGAAACGAAATACAATCTTACTCACAAGCATTATACTCCTTATAGGTCTTGCCTCAGTTCACTTATCTTCTCAAGCTGGCTTGGATCTATACGGCGGCATATCAAGTGCCACTAATAGAAATATAACGATTACGCCTGAGGGCAGCTCTCATAGTGGATGGCACGTAGGTGCAGATGCCAGATTAAATAGAGGTAAGATGTATTTTCTCGTGGGACTACAATATCACAAAATAGATCTACTGCCTAAGTCAGATAATATTCTCACATCTGAAACGTATAAATATGCTTGGACAAAAGTAAGAGTCGGACTAGGATATAAAGTTATCGACTTTAGCGATCACATATTCTTAAGGGGGCATACGCTTGCGAGTTTTAATCTAACAAGTGGTGTGACCAATGATGCTGGACCAGGAATATATACTGACTACAATGCTGGCACTGCAGGTGCTAATCTTGGTCTTGGTCTAGACATATATAATTTTACTGTGACTGCAGCATATGAGATCGGATTCTTTAATCTGGGTAATATGCTCGAAGGTTCGGAAATGGACTTCCTTACATTGAGTATAGGTTATAAGATCTAAGGAATCATTACAGAATGAACGCTACTGCTATCGTCTCTTGCTGATCGGATATAGTACATACCAGAAGTTAAGTTTAACTTATTGACGTCATATCTACTCTGATTATTTCCTGTACTTAATATTTGCCCTTGCAGATTATACAGTACATAATCAAATAATTTACTCTCCTTAGAATTGATCTCTATTTTACCATCATGTTGAGCTATGATTATATCTTCTAATGATATATCTATATCCTGAGTACTTGTAGTAAATAACTCGCAGGGATACGTACTCGGATAATTCTCTACAGTACCGCTCGCCGAAAGGTCTCTTCCTTCAAATCCAGAAAAGTTTTTCGAGTACTTTTCGGATCTATAGATATAACCTGCACCTTCGATATAATAATCCCATACGATGTCACCCTGAGGATTCATCTCGAATATCCTCGCCTCTTGTCCCACTGTTACGTAGATATTCCCATTAGGCATAACCTTAGCTCCTGAGGTATATCCAGATCTGAAAAAAGGACCAAAAGTAGTTGTGTTGATACTAATAGGTTCTTCTTCTAATAAGAAACTACTATTAGTAGGTAAGATAAAGAAGCCTTGATTATCTACAGTCGGATCTATGATCTCAACGGAAGAATAGCTACGTTCACTTAGTCCATTGTTGAACATTATAATCTTGCCTTTATGTTCGCCATACTCTATCCAGTTAGGGTTATGTTGGAAGTATAGTTCTCTATCGCTTTCATCTCCTTGGCCGTAGTTTTGAGGGTTACCCCATCTAAAAAGTGCAGCTCCACCATGACCATGTCTACCTCCACTATCCGTCATAGCTTCTTCCGTGGTTGTAGAGTGATCTATTATAATCACTTCACTTAACTTTCTTACACTTAAGGCTATGAGGTCCAATTCTTCATTATAATCAAATCCATTAATCATGAACGATTCTCCTTGCTCCCAATCGAATGTTGCTATTGCATCCATATCTAACTTTCTGGGATTATCTCTGATCAAGCCATAATTAGGAAGGTTAGGGTCTCTTTGTTGTATTACATGATTCTTAATATTCCATTGCCATACGATGGTATCCGTATTAGGATCTATTTCTACCACCATATCCACCCTTCCGGGATCAAAACCTGGAGCTATATTATATCCTAAACTTTCAAATTCTAAATCACTTATATTCTCCCTTGCGAGACACAGATAATTACCGTTATCCATAACGATAACTTCATATACGAGCACTATATTATTGCCATTATAACTCGTAGAACTTATCAGGTTATCATCCCAATCTCTAACATTAATTCTATTGTCTTTTATATAGATGACATTACCATCATCCATAAGTTTAGCATGTAGAGCTGTACGTCTTACCGAGGGCCATATATTAACGACTTCTCCGCAATTATCGATCAGATAACTCTCTCTGGATGTTTCAAAAAAAGCATAGCCTTCAGTTGATTGGTTAGAGTTTAACTGTATACCTGTCTGGGCAAAAGCATTATCACTTATAGCCAACACTATTAAAACATAGAAGAAGCAACACACTGATTTCATGTCTCGATTTAGATATTAATACTCAATGAAAATATAATTTAAGTTAAATATATACTATGAAGTGCAACGAATTGGAGTTTTAGTCCATCATTTACTATATATGAAGACATTTAACACATTAATTCGGTTCGGTGATCTTTATTATTGAGTGTTACAAGACTTATACTAAGTCAATATAGTCTTACATTAGAGTACATTAGGTTATTTAATTTATATTAGTATTCACACCTTTTTAATTATGAAGTTAATTTATATTCTTTCTTTTCTTTTGGTAAGCAGTATATGCTTATCACAAGTGGAGAATGGATGTATAGCTATTGATTTCGAATCACTTCCAGGTCAGCAACCTCAAGAAGGTCTCACAATTAGAGATCAGTATAAGGCAAGTTTTGGCCTTAGTTTTTCTTTAGAAGGTGGAGGCTTTCCTGTACTTGCAGAAGTCGGAGGAGCAACGACAGCTTTTGGCAGCTCTGCTGGTAGTGACACCCCTCTGCCTGGTAATAATATGGGCAGGTTCTTTCTTACTGATGATGGCCGACTTTCTGGACTTACAGCACCTCCTATCATTTTAGAATTTGAGACGCCTATAGATAGTTTTTCTGGATGTATCGTAGATATAGATCTAAGCGAACAATTCATCATACATGCTCTTGATTCTTCTAATCAAATAATATTAGCAGATACGATATCGGATGGTGATCCTGGCACTGGAGACGGTATACTGACCTGTTGGGGATTTAATCTTCCTGGATGTGAAGGCCGGATACATTCTATACGATTTGCTGGTACAAGAACACAGTCAGGTTCATTTGGTCTCGGTATCGATAGTCTGAGTTTTTGTTATTCTGGGTTAAATATCAAGCCCGACCTTAAGGACGCCACATGTACAGAACTCGGACAGATACAGATTACATCTACCACTAATGAGGTATACGGCTATTCGCTCGATGGCATAACTTATGATGAAGATGGTTTCTTTGATAACTTAGATCCAGGCATTTATACAATCTTTGTGATAGATAGTGACGGATGTGAGACGTCTGTTGATATTATAATAGATCCACCCCCTGAGAGAGATCTCATATCCGAGTCGATTCCGACAAGTTGTGCAGAGGATAATGGACAGTTGTCTTTTTTCTTAGACCCTGATATCACAGCAATGTACTCCCTTGATGGTGGACTCACATACCAATCCGAAAATGTATACGATAATATGCCTCCTGGTACATACAATATAACTGTCAGGGATAGCTTAGATTGTTTCTATACTGAAGACAATATCGTCATAGAGCCAAGTGTAATTCCATCTATACAAGATGCTACCACCTCTATAGACTCATGCAATGATGCCAGAGGTAGTATCCTGATCGAAGGTACTAATGGGATGGGTGTAACTGATCCATTACAATATTCTATCAACAACTCAGACTATGATAGCGACAACTTATTCTTAGACCTGAGTACAGGAGTATATACTATCTATGTAAGAGATAGCCAGGGATGTACGGTTGATGATACAGTCTTCATAGATAGCACTCCAGAAGTCACTGTGAGATCTATAGAAGTAACTAGCCCAGACTGCTTTGCTGACAATGCGGTAATAGAAATCGAAGCTCAAGGGGGCAGTGGAATACTTCAATATGAAATCAATGGATCACCACAGATAGATTCTATAATAAACAACTTACCATATGGAATCTATGAACTCATCATCACTGACGAGTTAGGATGTACATATACAGAAACTGTCATCATAGAAGCTCCCACTTGTCCTATCTATATACCTAATGTGATAACTCCCAATGGTGACAACAGTGAGGATATTTTTCAAGTTTTTACTAATAGTGATTACGAGGTTGGAATTATACGCTATCTGATATATGACAGGTGGGGAGAATTGGTTTTTGTCTCTGAGGCATACTCTATACATACTGAAGAAATAACTTACTGGTGGGACGGATACTTCAATGGCAAGCCAGCTGAGCCTGGTGTATACGTATATCTGATAGAAGTTAGGCATCCTAATGACTCTACCGAACTATACTCAGGAGATGTAACCTTATTAAGATAGATAACTACACATCTACACCTACAGGCATTGCTCTCATAATCATCTTATCAGATATACCCTGCATATTACAATCTACTATTTGATTCTCTGACATAGAGTTATCATCTACTTCAATTTTGATATAGTTATCAGTGAAGCCCGTTAAGATACCATCTTGAGATCTTGACTCTAATAGTGCAGGCCTTACGGTGCCTATCTGCGTATTATAAAATGCTCTACGTTTCTTTTCTGATAGTATTCTTAATTTTTTGTTACGTTCTTTTCTTATGCCCATAGGCACCATATCTTCCATAACAGCGGCGTGAGTATTGGCTCTCTCAGAATAGGTAAACACATGCAGATACGAAATATCTAAACCCAATAAGAAATCATAGGTTTCTTGAAAGTGACTTTCGGTCTCTCCAGGAAAACCTACAATAACATCTACACCTATGCAGCAATGCGGCATTACTGACTTGATATAAGCAACACGTTCAGTGTACAGCTCTCTTTTATATCGACGACGCATGTTCTTAAGAATCTCGTTGCTACCACTCTGTAGTGGCATGTGAAAGTGAGGCATAAATCTGTTAGAGTGAGCCACGAAGTCTATAATCTCTTCGTTGCACAGATTTGGCTCTATAGAAGATATTCTAAATCTATTGATGCCTTCTACTTTATCTAACTCTCTGATAAGATCGATGAATAGAGCTTCCTTTTTTGGCTTGAGTCCCTCTATCACCTCCGTACCGTTACCGAAATCTCCAATATTAACTCCTGTAAGTACTATTTCTTGTACACCTTGTTGTGCTATTTCTCTTGCATTAGCGATAACATTCTCTATCGTATCACTTCTACTCTTACCCCTTGCCATAGGTATAGTGCAGAAAGAGCACTTATAGTTACAGCCATCTTGGACCTTTAAGAATGAACGTGTTCTATCTCCTACTGAGAAAGCATCTATAAATGAATTAACATGATGTATATCGCCAGCTCTGACCTTACTCTGACCAGATATGTCATGTAATGTATCTATGTGTTGTAGAATATTAAATTTCTCAGCGGCACCTAATACCAGATCTACACCTTCTATCTCCGCAATCTCATCCGGCTTGAGTTGTGCATAACAACCTACGACAATGACCTTAGCCGTTGGGTTATGTTTCTGTGCACGCCTTACTTCATATCGGCATTTACGATCTGCAAAATCTGTAACAGAACATGTATTGAGCACATAGTAATCTGCACCGTCCTCAAAATCGAGTACACCAAAACCCGCCTCCTCGAATTGTCTTCGAATGGTAGACGTCTCAGAAAAATTTAGCTTGCAACCTAATGTATGGAATGCAACTGTACGCGGAGTAGCCATGTTGCAAATTTATATAAATTAAGCCTTACGAATCACAATTGATAGATAGGATTAAGTTCTTGGAATAATTGCTTGGCAGTAGAAATATAACTTGTCTCCTGAGCAACTAATCCGTGCTCTATTTCTAATCCAGAAATAGTGGGACATAGACCCCAATTCTTGAATGCTCTATCGTATCCTTTACCTTCCCAGATAATATGAAAATTACCATGCTTAGTAGGATCATCGATATTATCAATAATATTA
>CALLAG010000360.1 GCA_938002705.1 uncultured Saprospiraceae bacterium
AAAACTTGTCAGTAGATCTTATGAGGATAAGAGCGGTAATAAAAGGTATATCACTGAAGTATTGGCTAATGAGTTTGTAGGCTTAGATGCCAAGACACAGCCGTTCTAAGAATTATAACTTCAATTACATAATAGAGAATATTAGTCTGGCTTCACATATAGTGGAGCCAGCTTTTTTATGTACACCTACATGACTTGCAAAGCATTTACTTTATCCCGACTTATAATGATAAATAGGGGTAATGAATAATCAATAACACACTGGTGGTACATTTCTTTTTCACACATAAGCTGATTGATCTTATCATGAACTTTGTCAGTTAATAGGAAGTGAACTTAATACGAATATGATAAACTAAGTGAAATGATTGATTATCAGGCACCTATAATTAGGGGTATAAAAAAAGAGGAATTCAAAAAATGAACTCCTCTTTTTAGTGATCGGTCTGGGGCTCGAACCCAGGACCCACGCCTTAAAAGGGCGTTGCTCTACCAACTGAGCTAACCGATCTCATCCTGTAAAGGACTGCAAATATATATGGTATTTTTAAAGTCTCTAAGATTATTCAAAAAAAATATCAGTGGAATTTATAGATGTAATATTCATAGGGCTTTCAGCCTTTTTATTAGGGCTTTCTAAGTCTGGATTTAAGGGCTTAGGAGTTCTTATTGTCACTTTATTAGCCATAGTCATCCCTGCTAAGGAATCTACAGGCGTATTATTGCCATTACTGCTTGCTGCAGATGTACTTGCAGTGTACTCATATCGTAGAGATGTGCAGTGGAGAATTGTCCGGTCTATAATACCATATATGATTATCGGTGTATTGTGTGGCGTCTATATCGGTGATAATATATCTGCAGGTATTTTTAAGAGGATGATGGCCTTCATTATTCTGATTAGTGCAATCTTGATGCTGTTCTCCGGTAAGTATCCAGTAGATAGTACAAAATCGCAGACCAAGCTGGCAGTGCTGCTCGGCGCTATGGCAGGATTTACTACGATGATAGGCAATCTTGCTGGGCCATTTATCAATATATACTTCCTTGCCATTAATGCGACTAAGAATCAATTTATTGCCACTGCAGCATGGTTGTTTTTTATTGTGAATCTGTTCAAATTACCCTTTCATATATTCGTATGGGAGACGATTAATGTGGAATCTTTTGTACTGGACTTGAAATTACTTCCTATGGTCATTTTAGGATTCATAGTAGGATATAGGTTGATATCATATGTGTCCAATGAGATGTTCAGGAAGTATATTATAGCTATGACTATATTAGGGGCTATACTTATTTTTATCAAATAATATTATCATGATACAGTATTCTTCTAAGATAGCTGATACGACATCTATATTTTCTGTTATGTCAAATTTATCAGTTGAGCACAATGCAATTAATCTGGGGCAAGGTTTTCCAAATTTTGATTGCGATGATAAGCTTAAGCAGCTGGTAACTAAATATCTCAATGATAATAAGAACCAATATGCGGCTTCAGCTGGTGCTATAGAGTTGAGAAAAGCCATCGCAGATAAGATTAATCTCTGCTATAATGTAGAAGTCGATCCTATATCAGAAATTACCATAACTGCAGGCGCCACTCAGGCATTATTTTCTATCATAAATGCATTTGTACATTCTGGTGATGAAGTCATCATTATAGAGCCAGCATATGATAGTTATAGGCCAGCTATAGAGTTGTCAGGAGGTGTCGTGGTCCCTTATGCTCTGGATGGTCCAGAATTCAGAATAGATTGGGATGCTATCAAGAACCTATGCTCCCACAAAACCAAGATGATTATTATCAACACTCCTCATAATCCTACAGGTAAGATTTTTAGTCATGAAGACATGCAGTCTCTGCAAGGTATAGTCTCTGATACTAATATTATCGTTCTCAGTGATGAGGTATATGAGCATCTGATATATGATGGTCGGCATCATCAGAGTGTATTGCGGTATCCTCGTCTATATGAGCAATCTATTTGTGTTTATTCTTTTGGTAAGACATTCCATGCTACTGGATGGAAGATGGGGTACTGTGTAGGTCCTGAGTACCTAATGCATGAAGTAAGAAAACATCATCAATGGAATGTGTTCAGTGCCAATTCATTTATACAACACGCATTAGCTGAATATCTATTAGACCCAGAGTCGTATATGAATCTTTCAAGGTTCTATGAGAAGAAGAGAGATTACTTGGTAGATGTTATGGGTGGAAGTAGATTACAGCCGATTGCATGCGAGGGCACTTATTTCCAATTATTTGATTATTCTCAGGTAAGTGATCTGACGGATATAGAATTCGCTAAGAAGATGGTTATGGATCATGGTGTTGCAAGTATTCCTCTATCTCCATTCTACTCTGAGGCTAAGAATTACAAGTATATAAGGCTATGCTTTGCCAAAAATGAAGAATTACTAGATAAGGCTGGAGTACTCCTAAGAAATCTGTAATTTTAGGAGCTAATAAATTGGATACTAACTAATAACAAATATTGAAAAAACTACTATATACATTTCTCTTATCTCTGATGATAATAGTTTTATTCTCTAACTGTAAGAGTAAAAGCGAGATCATCCGTCTTTCGTCTATCGATCAGTTAGATATCTATAGACAAAATGTTGTTTTTGATCAAGAGCTTTCTTGTTCGGATGTGTTGTCATACATTCCTGATGATAACCTATTCCAGAAGCAAGTAAGAATCAATGTACAGTTCATGAATTCTGAAGATAGTCTACATGGGTTCAATGAAGAAAAAGGAAGATGGTATATGAAGTTCCTAATACACAATGCCAATAAAAGACTGAGAGGAAATCAAAAAATGAATCTCCCTGAAGGAAACGATACGCCTGTACTTGCACCTAAGTACCAATATGTTATTACAAGTATAGATGACGATGATGGATACTTTTGGAATTATGATGACGAGCTATGTTATTTTGTCAATAAGGGCCGTCATAGAAATAACTATGATAAGGAGGTCATAGAAAAATATGAAATTGGTGGAGATTCCATCATCAATATATTCGTGATGCCACACCATAAGGATAGTCTTAATAGCAAGTCTTATAAGACGCATGGGACAGGTATTGCATTAGGCAATAGTCTTAAGATCGCCGGCTTAGTAGAGGATAAAGAGAAGCCATGGGCTTATGCAACCTTACTCAATCATGAGATAGGACATATATTCGGATTGCGTCACACATGGGCTTATAATGATGGATGTGATGATACCCCCAAGAATCCTAACTGCTGGCAAGAGACCAAAAATCGTAAAGGGTGTGAAGGTCCGATATCTAATAATCTCATGGATTATAATAATAGTCAGATGGCCATATCCCCATGTCAGTTAGGGACCGTACATAAGAGACTGACAATGAAAAATTCTAAGTATAGAAAGTTCGTCAAAGAAGACTGGTGTCACCTGGATACATCACGTCAAATAAACATTATAGAAAGTGTCAACTGGTTCGGGGAAAGAGATGCGACATCGGACATACATATTATGGATGGAGCTACACTGACAGTACACTGCAGACTTTCTATACCACCTAACGGGGAGATAGTCATCCACCCAGGAGGGAAGCTACAGATCAATGAAGCCGCTACTATCCATAACGATTGTGATCTTACATGGAAGGGTATAAGACTATTAAAAAAAGGAGGACAACAAGGAGAATTAATCATATCACAATCAGCAGTCATTGAAGACATCTCTCAGATCTAATACTTTTTCTCTTATAGCTTTTGTTACGGCAAGTGTGCTTGTGTTCTGGAGAACACAGAGATATGGTATGGTCCATGACTTCTTAGGATGGCTCATGAAATACTCCGAGGGGAGCTGGGCTAATGTATGGGATGGTTTTGGATATTTTGGACTCCATCCGGTATTCCATATTATCAATTACGGAACATTCAGACTATTCGGTTATAATCAATTAGCATGGTGTATTGTATTTGCAGTTTTACATGGAGTTTCGGCATATTTACTGTTTGCATTTCTAAGAAGAATCTTTGGTAAGTTTGATATAGAGAGTGGATATTGGATCGCATTACTGGCTTCAGTAGGATTTCTCTTAGGTCCTTTTCAGACAGAGGTTGTGACCTGGAAAGCTTGTATGCATTACCTGCTGACTACCATTTTCTTTTTGTCAGGAGCCCTGTTGTTTATTAAGGCAATGTTAGAAGATTATAAGATATACTATGTGATTATTCATCACCTATTGCTTGTATCCGCTTTGTTGACATTAGAGATTAATCTTGCTACGCCATTTATATTATTAGTATTAGCGGGAGCTTGTAGTAAGTTGCATAACTGGAGTTGGAAGAAGTATATGACAAGATTTTTTGTTATTCATATTATCATAATCATATTATACTTCCTTGCTAATAAGCTAATCCTGGGAGAGTGGGTAGGGCACTATGGAGCTGAGAAGCATCTTAATTTTGATCCTCGACTGCTCATCGCAAATGGATTCAGATATTTCGCTAAGTATTTTTTATTAGGTCACTTTTGGAGTTTTAATCTTAGAGTGTCTTTGTATGAAGGTATAAGCTCATGGTATGTTATAGGAGGGATATTAGGTTCATTAGGACTCGTTTTATCATTTACATATAAGAAGATTATTGCTCGTAATAAGCTCTTGTTATCAGCGAGTTTTCTGGTGATGTTCTTTATGGCATTGTTTCCTATAGCTAATCTTTACTTCATGTACATTATGCCTTTTCAGAATGATAGGTATGGATTTTTAGCGAGTATATTTTTCTATCCATTTGTTTTTCTATTGATATTCTCATTACCGAGATACCTACGTTATATACTTGGGATAGGTGTATTGATAGCTCATATCTACTTTGGTATGTTGAATATCAATAAGTGTAACGAGGCAGGACAACTCATAGATGGATTGATTAGTAGTTATAAATGGTACGATGAGCCAGAAGTAAGATTACTATCCTTGCCAGATAATTATCAGGGGCTTTTTCTTTATGCTGATTATCATGCAGGCTCTGCAGAGACCTTTGTAGAAGCATTAGATCTATTTGGAGATCAAGAAGTCGAAGGCCACATAGATGAGTACAGTCATTTTAATCAGGTAAGCTTACAGGATTCATTTAAGTATAATGTGGTTCAGGATACTTTCACTGTAGAGTTTAAGCAATATGGCAACTGGTTCTGGCGTAACAATATAGGATTCATCGATTATGAGACAGATGAAGTCAATGCGTCGAGAGCCAAGAATATATTAAGAGTCGAGCTCAAAGATACAACTGAGAGAGTCTATCTCATACCTCAAGCGGGAGAATGGAAGCGAGTCTACCTGAGATAAATCCTATATTTACAAAATAGATACTTTATATAGGTGAACCTACCATACTACATAGCTAAGCGTATATCGCAATCTTCTACTACCGGTATCTCTGGTAAGATTATCAAGATTGCTATAGCATCTATATCATTGAGTATGGCTATTATGATACTCAGTACTGCTGTACTATTAGGCTTTAAGGAAGGGGTCTCTGAGAAAGTTTTCGGGTTCTGGGGGCATATACACATTACTGACACACGTATGTCGAGAACATTTGAGCTATCGCCCATCAAGGATGATCAGGCTCTCAAGGACTCTATCACCTCCATAGCTCAGCTTAACTATTCTATCATAGATAATAACAGTGGTAATATCAAAAATAGGGAGACTAAAGGGGGCGTGAGAGAGATTATACCTTACATCGTTATGCCTGGTATCATTAACAGTAAGGCAGAGGCTATGGAAGCAGTCTTACTCAAGGGACTAAATGAAGAATATAACTGGACTAATTTTGAGTCTTATCTTCAAGAAGGAGCCTTTCCTGTGCTTGATGGCGAGAAGAACTCTCGTGAGATACTTATATCAGAACAGACGAGTAAGCGTATACAGGTCAAGGTAGGAGAGAAGGTCATTATATACTTCATGAAAGACCAGGAACCGATTAAGAGAGCATTTAAAGTATGTGGAATATATAAGACAGGCTTAGAGGAGTACGATAAGAAAGTAGGATTCGTAGATATAAGAGTGCTCCAAGGTGTTCTGGACTGGAACTCTGATGAGGTTGCAGGGTTTGAGGTATTTATAGATGATATTGATGACTTAGATCCCATTGCAGATTATATATACAGTGAACTCTTGCCACCACAATTGTACGATGAGACTATCAAAGAAAAATTTGCTTCGATGTTCGATTGGATTAAGATGCAAGATATCAATGGAATTCTTCTTTTGGTGCTGATGACCATCGTAGCATTGGTCAATATGTGTACTGCATTGCTCATCCTCATACTCGAACGATCTAGAATGATAGGTATACTTAAAGCCTTGGGTCTGAGTAACTGGAATCTTAGGAAGATCTTTATCTATATATCCCTCTGGATATTGGGTCTATCATTACTGATAGGTAACATCCTTGGATTGGGAATTGGCTATTTGCAAAAGTCAACTGGTATTATAAAGCTGGATGAGGCTAATTATTATCTGTCAGAAGTCCCTGTGAGGTTTGATATTGTCTCTATGTTAGGTATCAATATTGCTACTATAGTTATGACAACGATAGTTATGATTGTACCTACATATCTGGTTACTAAAATTAAGCCCGTAGAGATTCTTAGATTTCAATAATCTTAGATTATTCTATGCCTTGTCTTTTTTTTATCTAAATGGATTCATATTTGTACCATATAATAAGTTGTTATTTCTTAACTCACGATCTATAATGTAAGCTGAAACATGATAAAGTACTACGCATTTGAGGGGAGACAGGTCATCTCAGTCGAGGAGTTAGAGCAGTCTGATTGGGTACACTTATGTGCACCTATAGAAGAAGCTGATAAAGAACTCTATGCTAAAGCATTTGGGATACCCTTAGATTTTATCACTGATTCTCTCGATATCGATGAGCGTTCCAGGTATGAGATAGAGGAGGATGCAAAGTTTATGTTGATTAATACACCTATGATCAATCAATCTCATAAAGAGAATGAAGCCATATACCTTACAGTACCTATTGGGATTATCATGGTAGGTGGTAAGATAATAACGGTCTCTTCTTCTGAGGAGCATCCCATCATAGAGAAAATAGTTAACAACAAGGTCAAGAACTTTAATCCTAAAGATCAATCTTTATTTGTCCTTCACTTGTTTGAGCAGAATACTTTTTGGTTTCTGGAATGCCTTAAGAAGCTCAACCTCAAGAGGAATCTCATAGAGCAAGAATTATATAACTCAAGTAGAAACGAAGAGCTGCGCCAGCTCCTTAAGATCGAGAAGAGTTTAGTTTATTTCGTTAATTCGCTTAGCGCTAATGATCTGCTGATGCTTAAGATGAAGCGTATAGACTTCCTTAAAGTAAGAGACAAGGATCCTCACGAAGATCTATTTGAGGATATCATCATTGATAATGGACAGGCCCTCGAGATGTCTAATGTCTATACGAACATACTGAGTGGAACGATGGAGGCTTATGCATCTATAGTATCTAATAATCTCAATAGCTTCATACATAGACTGACGATCATTACGATTATACTCATGGTGCCGACCTTAGTCGCCAGTTTCTATGGTATGAATCTTACGCATCTGCCGTTTCAAGATAGCCCTTTTGCTTTTTATGGATTGATCATCACGTCCGTTATTCTGGGTATCATCCTCATTGTATTTTTAGGCAGAAAAACACCAGATAAATAATATTTATTTCACTTTAATTTATCCTAACAAAAAGTGGACAGTATTCTCTTATTATGTTGATAAATTAATCACTCTGTGAGTCATCAGTAATAAGGCTATAGAGTGAGTTGGTTGATTATGAGGTAGTTATTAATTCTGCTGTTGTGCTCGTTTTACGCATAAGGATATTGTTTAATACGTGTATGTTTAGTTTTCCACAGCTGTTGAAAAAACGGTTAACATATTATACATTTTTCTTATTTAATTTGCCTTCCGGTTTTGGAGGTATTTAGGTTATCACGTATGCTCAATTTTGACGTTCGTCTTTACATTAATTTCTTTCGTCGCCGGATCTTATAAACTTAACTGATCTAAGATTGTCTAAATTATGCCTCTATGTATTGGAACTAAATCAATTAAATAGTCTTAAAGTTTATATATAGTTTTTTTATATATATTATTTGTTATAATTTGTTTTTCGAAAGTCACTAACCATCATACCTTAACTGCAACATGAGTAATCAAGTAGAACCATTATTAGAAGACAACCCCAATAGATTCGTATTATTCCCGATTGAGCATGACGATATTTGGTCTTTTTATAAAAAGTCCGAAGCAAGTTTCTGGACAGCTGAAGAGATAGACTTACACC
>CALLAG010000361.1 GCA_938002705.1 uncultured Saprospiraceae bacterium
CATCAATATAGATATGAGTAAGTTGTGTACTTGCATAAGTAATATTAGAGCACCATTATCAAATTAGTCACTCCAAGATAGATATAATATTAATATGCTTGATTACAATTTATATAATACAAAAAACAAAAAAATCAACCCTACATCCAATCTTTAAAGTCTGGAGTCGAATGATTCTAAAACCATACAACAGCATCTTCTACACTGCCAATAATGTCTACTCCTTTCTATTCTATCTACTGAGTAACATCATCTACAATTACATATTAATCAATGGCATACCTTGCTTAGCTTGATAGAAAGTATATCCTATCCACGCAGTATATAGTAGGCCAAATACAGTCACAATAGCAATCTGATTCTTACTGGTCGTATGCCACTTTTTAGATATTAAGAATGCGAATAAAGGCACAATCTGGATCCCGTGTAATCCGAAAAAATGAGCTACTCTCAGATCACCAGCCACCGTACTCCAATTGACTAATGGCAGTCCAGCTCCTCCATCTGCAACACCTACGTTATGAGCCATCTGACTTATCATCTGCCCACCTATCCAACTTCCGAAAAAAACTATCAACCATCCCATCAATATAGCCCACTGTATCACCTTAGAGGTATCTAACTTTTTCCTGATCGTATCGAAGATAAATAATAACATAATCAATACATTAATACCTACGAATAGTCCCATAAGCCCAAACAAGATTCCATCTATAGGACTCTGCATATTATAATGAGATTGCAACCCTCGTACTGCCTGCCCTACGATGATAAACAATTCAATCAATAGAGTCACTGCTACGGTATTATTGATAATGCTTTTCTTTCTTCTGGTGTAAGGATATAATGTAATTAAATATCCTACAGTAGACATATATATTGCATCAGATATAGAAAACTTAAGTGGCTTGATCCACACATTGACACCCATAAGCATTCGGTCATCTATAGCTAATCCTAAAATGCATATAATTGCAGATACTAAATGAATCACCACAACCCAATACAGAAATGGACTCTCTCGCTTGATTGTATTATTGATTTCGATTAGATATTTCATGATGTATATTTTTTTATCGTTTTGATAATGATGAATAATAAAAAACCAACTGGCCCCATCATAAAGCTTGCTAATAAGCAAGGAATAATCAATAGATGATGAATACCTAAGTTCTTATTCTGATCTAATATCCACATACCTATTAATAAGTCAAATACGAGATAGTGAACCCATCCAGCTAATACTGCATTCTCCACAGTAAACAATTCCATGACAGAATCTAAGTTACTAAAATCCATACCACCTCCCTCACTCACAGACTTGACGATATAGAATACATAGAAAAGTGACAAGATGATAGGTATAATTTTATGATCTATAAGGTATCGAGTGATCTTCCACTTAGGAAGAACGATCATCAAAAGCCACATCGGCATAGCGATCATATTGACAATAGAGAACATTACTGATGGCGTCATGGAGATTATTTGGTTTTAGATTATAATTCGTTTGTAATAAATCAAATATGACGCTTATTAGTAGAATAAAAAAACTATAGAGTCAATCGTCATTATTACAAGGAGAATTATAAGTATGTATCAATGATCATAGTGATTAGCTCGCTGACAAGCTTTTATTACTGATCCATCTAACTGTTATAAATAGTAAAAAGCCAAGAGGAGCTACATAATATGTCGTTATAAGGCAAGGTATGATAAGTAGGTGAGACAGTTGTGACTCTTTAGCTTTGCCTAATATCCACATCCCTATCATAAGTTCCCAAGAACAAAAGAGTACTTTTAAAGCTAAAAATCCATTCTCAATAGTAACTAATTCTATCACAGAACCGAGACTACCAAAACTGAATGTGGCACCATTCTGAAGTGATATAAATAAGTAGATAAGATACATCGAGAACATCACATTGGGTATCGTTTTTCTATCAATTAATTTACGTGTCACTTTCCATTCAGGCGATATAACAATGAGAATCCACATAGGTATAGCGATGATTTTGACGATGTATAAAAGTTCAACTGGAGTCATAATTTTAATTTTTTAGATTATTAATTTCTTTATGATCCAAATATGAAGCTTATGTATAGCTACATAAAATATACATTGACCAACTGTTGATCACGTAGGATGAAATGTAGAATAAGGATGATAAGGGATAGTCCTTAAAGTTAAGCTATTGGTACCAAGTGTAATGATGTGCAGCTCGAACGGTAGTACTGATAGCGATGTCTGGTTGGACGCTCATATATTTATCGTTCCCTCATCAATATGAAACTGACCCTTGATAAATAATATGAACTAATATAATTTTTTGGCTACAAGCCGAAGCTGACTTTGGTATGCGACTACAATTCGCAACGGATAGTTTAGTCTTTAAAGTTAAACCTATTGATATCAAGTGTATTGATGGTACAGCTTGAGTGATCTCCTACTGTGAATACGAAGTCTTGAGAGGTCTTGAGACCTGAGGCATACTGAGCAGGTACCCATGATGGCATATTACAGATCGCTTCTAACAATAAGTCATCAACTTCTTCATCCTTAGAAGATGCAACTACATGAGCATTGACGATAGTACCTTGTTCATCTACGGTAAATTTTACAGCAGCCAGATTATAGATATCAATATCAGAATGAGATATTTTATTGAAAGCGGCCTTATCTA
>CALLAG010000362.1 GCA_938002705.1 uncultured Saprospiraceae bacterium
TGAAGTATGTCAGAATGGATACGATAGGGCATAACCCAGGATTGATTAACCATTACGCCAAGTGTGGATTTGAGTTGATCGGGACACGTGAGCTTGAAGATACTAAAGGACTACCAGATCACTATAATGAAGGAGAGGCATATCTATTTCAGAGGGAGGTAAGAAAATAGAAATTCAAAGACAAACAGTCAACGCCTTGGCACTTAATATCTTCCAATAGCGTTATATTAGCATATAACAAAACATTATTATGATTACTAAGGAGAGACTATATAAGCAAATTGAAAGCTTTCCAGATAAAGTCAATATTGAGGACCTTATTGAAAAGCTTCTACTAATTGATAAAATCGAAAAGCGAGTCGAAGAATCCGATAATGACAAGACAATATCTGAGGAACAATTAGATAAGGAGTTGGACGAATGGTTAAAGTAAGATGGTTATCCACTGCTAAAGAAGATCTAAAAGAAATCTATGACTTCATAGCACCTGATTAAAAGAAATATGCTACATCCCAAATACTTCAAATAAGAGAGAGAACTAATGTTTTAAAAGAGCAACCGTATGCTGGAAAAGTAGTTGAAGAATATGAAACCCCTTCTATTAGAGAACTTACAATAAGTCATTATAGAATTATATATCGAGTAGTGAGTGATGACCTTATACATATCATTCTTATACATCACGGTGCTCGAAGATTCCCAAGAATTTAATATTATTTAGAGAAGGCACAAAGCCTATGACTCATCCTAATAAGTCTGCAACACAAACATAAACTCCGCCTTGTTATACAGAATCTCTTTGATGGCTTTGAGCTTCTTGAGCTCATAACCTAACTTGGCTTGCTCGCGAGCATTAAGTAAGAATAAGGAGCTCTCTCCTATATTAAACTTAATGTATTCTGCATCCAATAGCTGTGCCGCTGTGATTTCATTTTGTGCTGCAAGAGATAGTTGTTCCTCTAAGCTGATAAGATTATTATATAGGGCAGCGACATAGAGCCTCAAGTCTTGGAGTAAGTTCTTTTGTTCCAGCTGAAGTGTCTGCTGTTCTATATCGATGAGCTTAAGTTCTCCTTTCGTTTTTCTGTTGAAGATAGGGTAGTATAGAGCAGCTCCCAGTTTGAAGTCATCAGTCGTATAAGCTAAGAACCGATTGTTATCATTGATTCTTAGTAGGGGATTGAACTTGACATCTATTGTAGGCTTGAGATTTTCTTTGAATAGTCTCTTGTCTAATTCTAATCTATCGCCTTCTATTTCGAGTTGTTTGACTTGGGTCACTTGGTTGACGGCTTCTCGGTATTCTAATTTTGCAATATCCATCGTATCTTCCCATAGTTCTGTATTGATATCCTCAGGTAAGACATCATCCTCTAGCTCTAATGGTATCACACCATCATCCCATAGCTGAAGATTGAGCTCTTGAGTAGCGATATAGTAGTCTTGTTCTGCCTTGAGTATGTCTGCAGTCCTACTGTCGAGGTAGAGCTTATATTCCAGAGTGTCCATAGCTGTCTTATCTCCTTCCTCATAAGCTGATTTTGTATTAGTGAATGTCTCAAATGAGATGTCTCTGGCCCTCTTGTAGACAAGGATATTGTTGTATTGTAACTGCCAGTTGATGTAGGCTTTATTAGCTGAAAACATCAGTTTGTTGTAGATCTCCTTTTGCTTTAGTGTGTTTTCTTGGGCTATTAATTTGGCTTCTTCGATGATTCTTCTTCTCTCATCAAAAAATAGTCCTCTACCTAAGGGGACAGATATCCCGGCATTAAGTAATCCATTAACGGGTAGCGTTCCTTCTTCATTTAAGAAGTCTCCATCATTATACTCGTACCCAGCTTCGAAGTCGATTCCGTACCAAGTAGGGATTTTTAATTTGCCATCTAATTGTCTGTAGTAATTCTTATCATCGAAAGATTTCTGATAATACTCTCCTCCGATAGTAGGATCTAATTGTCCTTTAGCTTTTAGTTTGTACGCATCAGATTTTTCATCAAGCAGTTTTGCTTGCATGACGAGGGGGTGATTTTTTTGTACGATATCTATGTACTCCTCATAGCTCAGGACGGTACCTTGACTATAGATAGAAAAGCTATATAGTATACTAATGATTATGATATAAATCCTCTTCATTAATGTGTCGTATTATTTCCTATCATATCCTCAAAAGTCAAATTATGTGGCGAAGGTCTTTCTTCATTGTCTACTTTTACAAATACGATTTTGTCTATACTGATAATTGATTTTTTAGTAAACACATTACGGACTTCACACTTAAATGATATAGATGTCCGCCCTACGCTTGTCAGTTCTAATCCGATCTCTATGACGTCGCCTTGCTTGGCAGAACTTATGAAATCTATCTCTGACATATATTTAGTCACTACTTTTTGTGTATTGATCTTAGTCATAGCATAGATGCCTGCTTCCTCGTCTATCCACTTCAGAAGTGCTCCACCAAAGAGGGAGTTGTTAGCGTTAAGATCTCCCGGTTTTATTAATTTCCTTGTGTAGAACTTCATTACTTTATTTTTCTTATCGGTGCTTTGGTTTTTACTTGCTTGCTAGTCTCATTATCGTAATAGTCCGGAGGAAAACCATTAAGTTGTCTCCATATCTCATAATAGACAGATACTTCATTGAGTAGTATGAGACTATTAGATCCACTACCTACTCTTACTTCTTCTGGCCATTTTTCCTCTTCATCTTCTACGACAAGAATTCTATACTTTCCATCCTTGGTAGGACTTATGTCATTATCTATGGCATATATACGACCTGCAAATGTTCCGAATGAATTATTAGGCCATCCACTGAATACTATTGCTGGCCACCCATCAAATTGGATTCTGACTTTCTGTCCTTTTTTGAGTAGAGGAATATCTCTAGGTCTTATATAGGACTCTACTGCTTTTTTGTATACCGTCGGTACTATTGTAACGAGATCTTCTCCTGCTTTTATATATTCTCCTAGTCCTGATTTTATAGCGTATGTGATTGTACCGTTTATAGGTGACGTGATTACGTAGGCGTTAGTTCTTGCTTCGAATTTGTTGTAACTGGATTCTAATTTATAGACCTCACTATTGGTCGTGTTTTTCATAGAGAGGGCAGACATTTTTTCAGAATTTATTTTTGCTAACTTTTGAGCAAAGTCACTTTTTATAAAAGCAACATTAGTCTTGATCGCGGTGATATCATTCTGGTTATTAAGCAGTTTATTTTCTAATTCATTAACCTTAGCTTCAGCTTCTCTGAATGAGAAAGTCTTAATTTCCACATCTGTTGTTGACTTGATGCCCTTCTTTTCTAGCTCTATTGTTCGATTCATCTGCTTCCTGGAGTTCTCCATTTTCACTTTGGCAGCTGCGAGATCTATACTATCAGTTTTTACTTTGATATACAGTTGCTTTAGCTTGATGTCGTTAAGCTCCAGCTTTTGATCTCTGTTCATCACAGTAGCCTTATATTGCTCATCCAGTGTATTAGCTTTTTCTTGATAGTTGACAGAGCTTGCTTTTTTAGCATCTATCTGACCTTTAGTCTGTGCAAGAAGTTGGGGATCGAGATATTCTTCTTTAGATTCTGTAAGTATTAATATAGTGTCGCCTATAGCAACGACATCACCTTCTCTTACGACCCATTTTTCTAGTCTACCATCTATCAGAGATTGTATAGCTTGAGGCCTATCATCTGGATTAAGCGTTGTGACATAGCCGAGGGTACGTATGTTCTGAGTCCATGGGAGAAACATGCTTATTATACCGATTACCAAAACAAAAATCATAATTCTAATAAGTGCTTTGGATATAGACCTCTGCTCTAACTTCTCAAAGACAGAGTACCTATCTTTCTTAATATACGGATCTATGGAGTTCTTACTTATATTAAGCATCTGTATTATCTATTTTGTATGACTTTACAAGTCCTTTGTCAAGTGTTAATGAGTTAGGTATATGCTTACGCCATATAGTATCTACTGATGATACAATTACTGTCCACGGTCTGTTCTTATCTGTAAGGTCTTTGATGATAAGGTCTTTTTCTTCAGAAGATACGTGATCTAGTGGATCTTCTAAGATGAGAAGTTTTGGTTTATTAACTATCGCCCTTGCGAGCAGGATTCTGTTTTTGATGTTTCTTGGTATCGTTTGTCCTTCAGGATCCAGAACTGTATTTAACCCCATAGGTACAGATGATATGAAGCTACTGAGTTGTGCTATAGCCAGCGCTTCTTTAAGATCCTCAGCAGTAAGATAGCTCCTACCCATCTTAATGTTATCTAATATAGTACCTTGGAATATCTCATTAGTACTTAATGAGAAGCCTATAAACTTGCGTAGGTGTTCTGTGTCTAATGACTTAAGAGGTAACCCACGATATTGTATAAGCCCCGATGTAGGCTCCATGATACCAGCAAGTAAATAAAGCAGGGTAGACTTGCCAGAATTAGAAGGGCCATCTATGACTAATGAAGTATTAGCCGGAATGGATATATCTATATCATTCAGAGTTGACCTTACAGAATCGGGATATCTAAAAGATACGCTATCTAATACAATGGGGAATTCTGTAGCATTATCATCAATCCTCAAGCCCTTGTGATCATTATCTAATTCTAAATCTGCGACGTAGCCAATTTTTTCTAATGCTGTTAGTACATCATAGATAGAATCTAATGACTTAATGAGTTTCTCCACAGATGCTATGATTAAGATGATGATGATCTCTGCTGCGACGAACTGCCCGATATTCATTTCTTGGTTGAATACCAGAATACTTCCTGTAATAAGTAACCCTGAAGCGATGATCACCTTAAAGCCTATAAGAAATAATGACTGATTGATTAATACCTTAAAGTGAGACTCTCTCGCGGTGAGGTAGTTATCTACATGATAATTACTCTTAGTTAGATTAAGGTCAGAATCACTTATCAGTTTAAATGAAATCTTAGATCGTGCAATCTCTTCTAACCAGAATGCAATCTTATACTTGAATGAAGATTCTTTGATACTTGTCTTAAGTCCTTTGGGTCCAGTTATAGCTATGATAATGTATACGAGACCTATGAGAGCAAAACTAAATAGTACAAAGAAAGAATGGTACATACTTAATACAATCAAGCCCACGATAATCTGAAACAAGGCCAAAGAAAAATCTATAAGAATCTTAGGTAGACCCTTCTGTATTGTCAGTGTATCAAAGAATCTATTCGCTAATTCTGGTGCATAGTAGTTACGCAGTTCGCTATGCTTGATTTTGGGTATTCTATAAGCAAATTCAAACGAAGCTCTACTAAATATCTTTTGTGCTATATTCTCCACGATTCTCAGTTGTAATAACTGCAGTACCCCTGTAAGCGCTATACCACCGATTACAAATCCTACGAGTATGACCCAAGAACTTGAGATATCACCACCTTGTATCAGATTGATAATAGCTTGTATACCTATAGGTAGTGACAGATTGACTAATCCATTAAAAAAAGCATAGATATAGACCTGGGTGATGTCTTTCTTATCGACTTGTAATAATCTCTTAAATCGTTCGAGGGCTGTAATTTTCATACTGTATAGTGAAATTCTATTTTTCTCCTTTTCCTTATGTTGAAATTAATATTTGTGATCTTCGAGCTATACTAAGCCAAAACACCCAACAAAGTACAAAACTAACTATAATATTGTTCATATGATAGTATTACTATCTCGATCGTATGTAATGCTTACTTTATATATTAGTTATTTCTCTATTAAATTTATAATATGCTGATAATCAATAGATAATAGACGTCATTATTTTAACGATATCATTATGGAGATGTTCGCTTTTAATTGTTTTTATGAGGTCTGCTCTCATATTTTTATATCCGAATGACTGATATCTTCCTTCATTATAATCAAGTATGCATGGTATTATAGAAAGTAAAAAACTAAGAAGATATGGTAGTACGAGAGCCGTCAGTGTTACTTATCATATTACTTATGTCTAAAATGTATACTTTTATATCAAATTTAAATACAAGTGGGATTACTGATTTTCTTTTTCGTTTTATCTATAGCATTCTCTTTTTTATGCTCTATTCTTGAGGCGGTATTATTAAGTATAACGCCATCTTTTATCAGAAATAAGGTGCAAGCTGGATCTTCTACAGGCAAGTTATTGGCTGAGTATAAGGAAGATATCGATAAGCCATTATCTGCAATCTTAACACTGAATACAATAGCTCATACCGTAGGAGCAATAGGAGTAGGTGCACAGGCAGCTGAAGTATTCGATAGTGGCAAATCCATTTCATTGGGTTTCATGGATCTAAGTTATGAATCTATAGTAGCAGTTGTAATGACTCTTGCGATACTCATACTCTCTGAGATTATACCGAAAACCATAGGTGCTAATAACTGGAGGTCTTTGTCAGGATTTACAGTACAGACTATCAGAATTCTATGTTGGATATTGGCGCCATTAGTATGGGTAAGTCAGTTGATCACTAAGACATTTAAGAATGATAAGAACAAATCTGTACTAAGCAGATCTGATATTGCTGCTATGACACAAGCGGGAGAGACCAGTGGAGCACTTAAGAAACACGAATCTATAATAATCAATAACCTTCTCAATTTTGAGAAGCAGACTGTAAGAGATATAATGACGCCAAGGACTGTGGCTTATCTTGTAAATGAAGACGATAAGGTCTTAGATGTCGCAAGAAAAAGTGGTAGTCAGACGTTTTCAAGAATTCCAGTATTCAAAGGAGAGAAAAATAACGTCACAGGTCTTGTCCTCAAGGATGATATCCTATCTTGTATATTAGATAATAATGGTGCCGATAAGACGATCAAAGATATCAAAAGGGACATCCTTACTGTAGAAGATGTTATGCCGCTACCTAAGTTGTTTAATAAGTTAGTCAAAGAAAAGCAACACCTATTCATCGTACGTGATGAGTTCGGTACATTAGTAGGTATCGTAACCATGGAAGATCTCTTCGAGACACTTCTCGGACAAGAGATTGTAGATGAATCTGATAAGGTGATCGATCTACAAGAGTATGCAAGACAGAAGTTCGATAAGGACTCTGACTAGTTTTTCTTATTCCAATTTAGATCCACGAACGAGGACAAAAGAAGATCGCAGAGCGATCTAACTATTTTAGAAATCAAATGATACATCCATACACGACTACAGAGTAGTCGTACTATTCTTGCGAGTTAAATCAATACTTATTGAAATATCAACAGTGGTCAGAAATAGACTTATTACGAGACACTTCTCGGACAAGAGATTGTAGATGAATCTGAT
>CALLAG010000363.1 GCA_938002705.1 uncultured Saprospiraceae bacterium
CAATGGTATAGAATATGCTGTCATGGGTAGTAGAACGAATACAAGAATATGGAGCTTAGAAGACCCCAGTAATCCTATCGAAAGAATCGTCATACCTGGAGCAGCGACGACATGGAGAGATATCAAGAGTTGGGATGATCACATCTATGTAACCAATGATGGTTCTCCATTGGATGGTCTACTAATTATTGATATGAGTATGGCTCCAGTAGACATTACATATAACTATATCAAGCCTACAATATTTACGAGTATAGATACTACTAATTTTATAATATCAGATACTACCGATGTATCTATAATTCAAGACACCACTATAGTTATAATAGGTCAAGATACGACCAGTACTATAAGTATAGATACGATATACGATATCACAATGATAGATACTTTCAGTATATCCAATGACACTATTGTATTAGGCCAATGTCATAATCTATTCATAGACGAGAATGGATTTTGCTACCTATCAGGTTGTCGAATTGCGAACGCTAACAAAGCCATAATATTTGACCTTAATCAAGATAAGAAAAACCCTCCAATAGTAGGTATCCATGGAGGTCCAGCTGTACAAGGACCTGAGTACTCACATGACTTATTCGTGCAGAATGATATCATGTATTCTTCTGAGATTAACGCTGGAGTATTGACATTATTTGATGTTACTGACAAGGCTAATATTGTAGAATTAGGCGACGCTGCTACGACTATGAATTTTACCCATAACACTTGGGCTTCGCCAGATGGCAGATATGCATTTACAACTGATGAGCGAGCTAATGCATTTGTAGATGCATATGACGTATCTGATCCAGGAAACATAATCAGATTAGATTCATACCAACCCTTAGAGACAGCAGGTCAAGGTGTTATACCACACAACACTCATTATAAAGACGGATTCCTCATCACTTCGTGGTATACTGATGGTGTCGTAATTACAGATGCTAATATGCCCGACAATATGATTAAGGTAGGAGCTTATGATACCTACCCTATCCCAGGCAATGGATTTAACGGGTGCTGGGGAGCTTATCCTTGGTTACCATCAGGTCTTGTTATCACAAGTAATATAACTAATGTTAATGGTGTAGGTCAATTAGATGTA
Source organism: uncultured Saprospiraceae bacterium (assembly GCA_938002705.1). Lineage (GTDB taxonomy): Bacteria > Bacteroidota > Bacteroidia > Chitinophagales > Saprospiraceae > RFSX01. The sequence continues at coordinate 1,109 of CALLAG010000363.1, forward strand.
TTCCGCCCTACTTATGTAAGAGCTGCTTACTTACATGGGATTGTTACTGACTTAGCAGACGGCTCAGCCATTAATGCAGTAGATGTCCTGATCAATAATCCTGATCAAGCTAATGAGGGCAGGACGGATCCATTTGGAGGATATAAGACTGGGATAGAAAGAGCCGGTACTTATGAGGTGACATTTACCCATCCTGATTACTTTCCTGAGACACTTAGCGCCACTATAGAGAATGGCGTTGTTACAATATTAGATGCACAACTGACTAAGAGACCTCAGATAAGTCTCTCAGGGACTGTCATAGATGCGGTAACATCTGAGATTATACCTAATGCAAAATTAAAATTGTTCAATCAAAATAGAACAATCGAACTCATAACAGATAATCAAGGAAGCTTTGACCAGACTATATTCGATGAAAACTATGATATCGTAATAGGGGCTTGGAGTTATAATTATGTGGCCTTTGATGATGTGAAATTTGATGCCACTTCAGGCAATACATTTGAGTTAACGCCAGGCATAGAAGATAATTTTGCTTTAGACCTTGGATGGCAAGTCAACGGAAATGCAACGACAGGCATATGGGTCAGAGATACACCTATACCCACATTCAGAAATGGTGTTGCTGTTAATGTAGATGCTGATATAGATAGTGATATAGGTACAGAATGTTACATGACTGGTAACGGAGGCGGTGAGGCTCCAGCTGATGATGTAGATAACGGTGTGACAAGATTAATAAGTCCACCATTCGATGTATCTGGATATCAGGAACCCGTGCTGCAGTATAATGCTTGGTTTACTATAGGAGGTGGACAAGGACCTATTAACGATACGATGTTCGTACGTATCTGGGATAAGACGTCACTGACAACTTTAGACATGTACACAGAGACTACAGGAGGATGGACAGATGTAGTCAGCATACCGCTTAATGGGCTTGTAGATACCGATGCAGAATTATCACTATCAGTAGTCATATCTGATCTTGAAGGTACTGGTCATCTACTAGAAGGAGGCTTTGATGCATTCAGAGTAGTAGAAGGAATGCCTTCTTCGGCGACTTCTATCACTGATTATGATAATATCGAGATATTTCCTAATCCTTTTTCAGATAATTTCAATATTAATTTGGAATCAGATAATTACAGATCTATCAGCCTGTATGACATAATGGGCAAGCAAGTATATCACTCCAAAGTGATTAATAATCAAACAGTTATAGGCAATGAATTGACTGATGGATTCTATACTATTATCATAGAAAGACAAGACGGATCACTGCTTAGTAAGAAACTAATTAAGCAATAATTAAAATAGGTACAAAGTTTGCTTTGATATGAATGACGAATATTTATATATTTGCACTCGCTTAACAAAATGATGTTAAGCATTTGTTCTTTGGCCCGTTCGTCTAGGGGTTAGGACGCCAGGTTTTCATCCTGGTAGCACGGGTTCGAATCCCGTACGGGCTACTCAAGAATAAGGCAATTCTTGCCCCAAGGCTTCGTCTCCTTGGGGCTTTTTTGTGCCATAGAGTGAGGTTTTACCATAACTAATAGTCCCCTACAAGATTTAAAACCTAAAAATTAAAATATTCGTCACCTCTTATATGAAGTTGTAAAGTACAGTGATTGCATTATTTACTGTTAAACGATATATTAATAACAATACCTCACCTATTTTCTAAACAACCACAACAATTTTCACAATATGAGAACCTTAAACCCAATAGGGCTATGCAGCTTATTAGCTGTAACAATCGCATTTATTATATGTACTTCATTTTCTTCCACAACAAGTGATAAGCACTTTGTAGATGGATGGTATATAAAAAACAACGGAGATAGAGTTGATTGCTCTATTAAGCTATTCATGTACGATACAAAAAAGATAAGCTACAAGTCATCAGATAATAAGAAGAAACAAAGCATCGAGAGTAAGGAGCTAAAAGAAATTGGCTTGATGATGGGTGACTCTACAGTTATCCTTCACAAGTATGAATCAGCAACGTACAGCGGTCTTGGAAAATTTAAAGCTAAGCAAGGTCAGAAGTGGATGCAAGAGATATATAAAACCGACCGCGTGACTGGCTATAATATGATAATATTTGAAGGTGGTGGTCGTGTAGGGACTAATGCATCTGGTGGAGCAACATTTGCCAGTGGCAAGTTCCTAACTGTTCAGTATGGCCTTAGAATGGCAGATAACGATTATGTCTTATACTTCCCTATCGAACTTTGGTGGGATAGATCAGATACACCTAAAGCTTTTGATGTTATCTACAGAAAGATTATCGCTAAGTATCTTAAAGACTATTGCCCATCATTCGCAAAGTCGTTTAAGAAAAGTAAGTACAAAATAGCGGAGTTTGAAGCATCTTTAGACGCTATAAGCACTGCATGTCAGTAGGTTCCATAGATAAAGTCTATAAATCAGATATATTTCAAATAGAAAACCAGATACATTGAAGCAAAGAATGTTGCTTAGAAAGGTATAAAAAAAAAGCCCGAAGTCAATGACTTCGAGCTTTTCTATATATTCTTAAGGTAAAAAAGTGAAAAGAACGAGAAGTGATTACTTCTTCATCATGCTCCACTCTTTGATTGATTTCTCATTCATTCTTACATAATCATCGTTACCAGCTGCTTTAGCTAATTCCATTGATTTCTGTGCAGCCGCAGTTGCTTCTTTTACTTTACCTAAGTCAGCAAGGATTAATGCCTTACGTCTTACTTGCCAGAACTTTGGATCATCACCTGCAGTTGCCATATTAACCCATTCTAATGCTTTGTTAAGATCTTTACCTGCAGTATGATAGTAGTTAGCAGCATTGTAGTAATCTCCCTTAGAAGGTCCAGAGAGTACAGCATCGATATTAGCCATAACTGTAGCATCTGAATCTACACTGATCGGAATAGCCACCTTTGTCTTATCCCAAGCCATTGTAAGGTGTGCACCGTCGCTTGATACGTGATCTACAGCTATTGTGAATGATTCTACTGCCTTATTTAACTTAGTAGGCTTAGCTGTTACGATAAGTGCTGGGTCAGCTTCTAAGTATGAACTAAAGCTTGACTTCTCATAATTATAGAAGTGTACAGCCCAGCTCGTTGCAGAAGGGATAGATAATACTGCATAACTACCAGCAGGTACTTCTTTACCATCGATTTTTACAGCATTAGAGAACGATACCTTTGTTGCTTGATTAGCACCAGTTCTCCATACTTTTCCGAAAGGTACAAGTCCGTCTGCAGAAAAGATGTCTCTTCCCTTGACACCTGGTCTTGAGTATTCTACCATAATTGTAGTTAAACCTACTTCTTGCTCTATCTTAGCCATCGGGCTTGCAGAAGGAGTCTTAATCTGTGCATTAAGCGTAAATCCTACAAAAAGTAGGGTGATAAGTATTAAATTTTTCATTATTAGTATTTTTTGCGCAAATGTAATTAATAGATACATTCTACAAACTGTGATGTCAGTGTATTGTTCTATCCATATTGCCCTTTTATGACAAATGATGCTTTTTTATAATATAATACATACGACACAGGCTGTCAATAGACTGGCGATAGTACCTCCGATAAGCGCTTTGACACCTAATTTAGTGAGTGTTTTTCTTTGTCCAGGAGCAATGGCTCCTATACCTCCTATCTGTATACCTATAGAAGCAAAGTTAGCGAAGCCTAGTAAGGCATATGTACATAGGAGTATTGATTTTTCTGAGAGAGATCCAGCAGCAACAAAGTCCTTGAGAGAACTGTAAGCGACAAACTCATTAAGGATAGTTTTCTCACCTAATAACTGGCCGACGATCATAACTTCATCAACTGGTACTCCTATGATCCATGCTAATGGCGCAAATATAACTCCGAGTATAAGCTGTAGCGAGAGACCGTCGAATCTCCCATCAGTCCAAGCGACTATGTCATCATTGATACCTAACACATTTCCTAAGCCCATAGCCATATCATTGAAAAGATAGATAATAGCCATAAATGCAAGTAGCATGGCACCTACGTTAACTGCTAACTTAAGACCATCTGTAGTGCCTCGTGAGAGTGCATCTAAGAAATTAGTCCCTGCCACATCTTTAGGTATCTTAGTAGAGGCGTCATCATATTTCTTTTCCGTCTCTGGAAATAAAAGCTTAGCTGCAACAATAGCGGCTGGAGCAGATATTATAGATCCTGTGAGTAAGTGCATCCCAAATAACTTCTGTGCTTCTACATCGTCACCGCCGAGCATAGCAAGATAGGCTCCGAATACACCACCAGCTATGGTTGCCATACCACCTACCATGAGCGACATCATCTCTGACTTACTCATACTCTCTAAGTAAGGCTTGACCACTAAAGGGGCTTCTGTCTGACCTATGAAGATATTAGCTGCCGCGGCAAGACTCTCTGCTCCTGATAACCTCATTGTCTTTTTCATTATCCAAGCAAAAAAGTATACGACCTTCTGCAATATACCCAAGTAATAAAGTAGCGATGACAATGCTGAAAAGAAAACAATAGTCGGCAAGACAGTAAATGCAAAACCGAATGGTCCACCCTGTTCTGCCAGATCCCCGAATAGGAAATTAGAAGCCTGAAGTGAGCTCGATATTACAAGAACAAAGAAGTCTACTATAAACTGAAATCCTGTTCTAATCAAAGGTACTTTGAGCAATCCCAATGCTAGAGCCAATTGCAATACCATACCTATAATCACTAATCTCCAGTCTATTCTCTTTCTGTTATTACTCAGTAGATAGCAGATAAGTAGTAATGAAGTTATACCGATAAGTCCTCTTAAGATTCCCATAATAAAATTAAGTAGCGGAAAGTAATCAAAATTTTAATTTTCAAGTTATTTTGCCGTCGATTATGAAAGAAAAACATCTTGTTATAGGCGTCTCTGGTGGTAGTGGCTCAGGAAAAACGACTTTTGTCAATGCACTACGTGATAACTTGAAGGAACGACGAGTATGTTTTCTGTCACTAGACAATTACTACCTGCCAAGAGATGAGCAAGCAGTCGACGATGCAGGGTTCAAGAACTTTGACCTACCAGGTTCTATAGATGTTAGGGCTTTAGTCAACGACTTAGAGACATTAATATCCGGCAATGACATCGTTCGTACCGAGTATACATTCAATAATAGTAAGTCTGTTGCTAAAGAGATTAGACTTGTACCAGCTGACGTATACATAATAGAAGGATTATTCATCTATCATTACGAAGAGTTAAGAAAATTCTTTGACCTCAAATTGTTCGTAGATGCTAAAGACGTGCTGAAGGTTATAAGAAGAATAGAACGAGATAGAATAGAACGTAACTACCCCATAACGGACGTCGCTTATAGATATCAGAATCATGTCCTACCCTCTTATGAACAATATATAGGTATCTATAAAGACGATTGTGACATTGTTATCAACAATAACGACACATTCCACCGCAGCTTAGCAGTTATGACTGCTTATATTAACCATCATCTTAATCAATGTAAGTAATGGGCAAGCTATCATTATTAAAATTGTCTTAAGAAACTCAAAAACAAGTTTTACTCAAGAACTTTGGACAATACTTAGCCATTATCTTATATAAATTTGTAGCAAAGACTGCTATTAATGACAATATCTGAGCTATAATTATAATAAAATTGGTAGATTTACATATATAAATAATCGTAATATATTTTTTATAAAATTTTAATAATGAGAATTACAATTAGCATACTTGCTTTAGTTATCGCCGGTTTCTTTTCGTGCCAGCAATCATCGTTGCCACATATCACAGGGACAATCCTTAATACAACTGAGACTAAAGCTTTCTTAGCAAAGCGAAATATGAATTCTGGATTAGAAGCTGTCGCTGATGCACCTATGGCCAAAGGTAAATTTGATTTCAAATTTGAGACACCACTTGATGCTGGATTATACAGATTAAGGATCGGATCAAGAGGTATAGACCTCGTACTTACAGGCGATGAGACAGATGTATCAGTGAGTGGAGATTACAATGCTCTACAGAAATTCGACTACAATGTAGAGGGTTCGGCATTAAGTACTGAATATAAAGCAACAATGAAAGGACTCGTAGACAGGTCTATAACGACAGCTTCCGTAGCCGAAAAAATAAAATCAACTGACCCACTACTCGCTGCATCACTAAAGATGAATCTAGCACCAGTAGACCCTTCAGATTATGCTAACATAGAGGCCCTTGCCAAAAGACTCAATGATAAATATCCTAATTCTGGTATTGCCACTGATATGACGACACTTGCAGCTGAAGCGAAAGCACAGCATGAAAAAGAAATGAATAAATACCCTGTAAAATTAGGTCAACCAGCACCAGATATCGTACTTAACGATCCTAATGGCAATGTCAAAAAACTCTCTGATCTTAAGGGTAATGTTGTCTTATTAGATTTCTGGGCAAGTTGGTGTGGACCATGCAGAAGAGCTAATCCTCACGTTGTAGAGGTATACAATAAATATAAGAAAGATGGATTTACTGTATATAGCGTGTCACTAGACGGGCTAGATACGCGATCTAAGTCAAGACTGAAAAGTGCAGAAGATATCGCTCAGAGAATGGAGAAAGAAAAGCAAAAGTGGGTAGACGCAATTGCAAAAGACAACCTTATGTGGGACACTCATGTAAGTGATCTCAAAAAATGGGAAAGTGGGGCTGCAAGCCAATATGGGGTAAGAAGCATACCTACGACATTCCTGATAGATAAGGATGGTAACATAGCAGCTCTCAACCCAAGAAACAACTTAGAAGAACAAGTTAAGAAGTTGATATAACCATACTCTATACTTAAGATATCGATAAAGCCAGTCATTAGTTTGATTGGCTTTTTTTTGTCATGTCATAGTTGTTATTAGAGGTTATCGGTGGCGTTCTCGTCGCTGATGGTTGTTTGATAATTTATAAGTAATCAACCCTTTTGTCTGAATCTTGATTTATTGGATTATGGGATTTCTTGATTTGGTGTTGAGGTCAGATAAGATGAGAGACGGGGTTATTGGTGGCGTCCTCGCCGCTGATGTGGGATGTCTGATAATTTATATTACAATTTATGAGTCATCTAACCTTTTTGTCTGAATCTTGATTTATGGGATTATAGGATTTCTTGATTTCATGTTTAGGACAGATAGGATTAAAGACAGACGGGGTTATTGGTGGCGTCCTCGCCGCTGATGTGGGGAGTCTGATAATTTATATTACAATTTATGAGACTTCTTGCCCCCTTTTGTCTGAATCTTGATTTATTGGATTATAGGATTTCTTGATTAT